>JAVVFI010000580.1:0-2135 GCA_032250555.1 Sedimentisphaerales bacterium | reverse complement strand
GGGTTGGTTGTCTGTCGAGACGTACAGACAGGTACTCAGAAATGGGCTCAGAAACCAGGGGGCAAATTCTTTGGCTCACCCATCTGCGTCGAGGATAAGCTTTACTGCATGAATACCGAAGGCCAGGTGATTATCATCAAAGCGGCTCAAAAATATGAGCTATTGTCCGTAAATCCGTTGGGAGAAAAAACGCAGGCTACTCCGGCAGTTGCAGACGGAATTATGTACTTGCGAACTTTGACAAAAGTATTCGCGCTCGGCCCGGTGAAATAAGAAACTCTTCTCATAACCGTCCTGCAGAAAATCTTTCAGGACGTCATCGAATCGTACTCAATTTCAAGTTGCCGTTGGTGATTTGCTTCTTCCTGAGCTAACTTGAAAAACATGTCCTTCAATTCCGGCTCTGAGAATATCGACGCCATTGTTTTATAAAACTGATAAGCACAATGCTCTTTTTTAATGCTATATGCAAGCAATTCGCGGTAGTCAATGTTCACATTAGGCTTAATGTCCTCAAGTGTCTCATCGATACCAAGGTCTCCAACTTCCTTTTGTACCAGACGGATTTTGCCGGCCTTGACAGCTTCCAGCTTTACCTGATGCTGCACCTCGTTTTGTGCGAAACCTTCGAGGACCTTACGCATCCATGGATTCTTTACCATAAACGCCATTTTCATATAAAGCTCCTGTGCCTGGATTTCTCGCATTATTGCAGCATCCAGAAGCTCATCAACAGATTTATATTTCATAACTCGGCCGCTCAACTCTTCGCAGTCATCCTTTTGAGTAAGAGAAGGTTTAACTGGTTTGCAAAGATTAATTTCACTCTTTGCTAATCGTCCGCATTTTTGGCATTTGAACTGCGAATCCTTTACAAGGGCCTGATATTCAGCTTCGTCACTGAGATTAAAACCTTGGGATACCATGTAACATAGGTGTTGCGTGTGTGAAGAACTCTCACATCCCTGCTTACTGTCGAAAGTTTCCTCTGCCATCATCAATTCCTTTCGGTATGCATTCTATTGCAGCATCTTCTATGGCAGTAATAGTAATTCATTTTTAGCAAAAAAGCAATACGGCCTAAACCGGCAGGATTGAAATTACAGTCTAAGATAATGAACTGAGAATGACCTTGTTGCTGAACTTCGAATAACGAGCCCTCAACACTACCTCAGATGCCCTTCGGTTTGATTCAGCCCGTTTGTGCAGATTTAAGAGGTGGGAACCGGCGTGAAACAAATTACTGGAAATCAAGCAAGAGTTTTTTAGCTTCTCCATCCTGCAACAGATCGATTATCATAATCGGCTTTTTCCTTGCTTTTTTGAAAATTTCATAAGCATCTTTCTTGTTGCTTAAAGTTTGTCCGTTCACTGTGAGAATTATATCACCGCTCTTAAGGTGAAGAGCTTTTGCCTCAGATATTTTGTCCAGCCCGTGTATTTGAAGCCCTTTAATTTGACCATTAAGACAATAGGATTCAATAACTGCTTTCTTCAATACAGATTCTACATATTTTATTTTAGTCTGTATCTTTGCCAGCTCTTGTTGAGCACTCTTTTTCTCTGTATCGCTATTCTTCTCGCTGTTCTGGGCTTCAGATAGTTCAGCAGTATTATTTCCGTAAAAAAACTGCTCAATACCGGGGCTCATCATTGTTTCTGGCACTTCTTCTAAATATAAAACCAGTTTATCTTCTTCGAAGCTTCCCGCAGCACTATCTGCTCTCATATTATCAAGCCTCTCAAAGGCGTGTGCGTCGCTTTCTGTATTTTCTAAGGGCCCTTGGGAATTTGTTAGTGTACCTAAAAATACGACTATTCCTGCTATTATTATCCTTTTCATTGTTTTCCTTCGAACTCTATCACACACTATTTAGTTTTCGCTCTATATATATAAAGGCAGCAGCTTGACTGTTGGTAACAAAATATTTGACCTTAGACCCTCCTTGGAACATGAAACTGCAAAAACTATATATAAGTGCCATCTGCGAGGCTGAATGTAACGCTTTTAATTATGATACCATAGGGCTTTCCCCTATATAAAAAACAGGTTTAACCCAATCCTGTTCGGCACAAGAATTGCGATATAAAGTAGGTGAAAAAATACTCAAAAAAAATATTTACAAATTACCTAT
>JAVVFI010000057.1:0-18470 GCA_032250555.1 Sedimentisphaerales bacterium | reverse complement strand
GCCTTTCAAGAAATATCTTTTTGTTTGAAGCCGCTCTCTTCGCATTCAATAATTCCAGATGAAAAACATTTTTTAGTTATAAAAATGTTCTGGACATTCGCCATGAAATATGCTTCAATTTTTAGAGTTTGAACTTTAGATTGGAACCTTAATCAAGAGGGGGTTCGATATGAACGAAACCATTTCTTTCACACTCAACGGTAAACCTGTTAGTGTAACTACAGACAGCCAACGTATGCTTTTATGGGTATTGCGGACCGATCTGGGCCTTACAGGTACGAAATATGGTTGCGGTAAAGCCATGTGCGGTGCATGTACTGTTATAGTTAATGACAGAGTCGCACGGTCATGTACGCTTCCCATCAGGAGCATTAAAGGCAAAAATGTTCTTACCATCGAAGGCCTGGCAAAGAACGGAAAACTGCATCCGATTCAGGAAGCGTTTGTAAAGCACGATGCTCTTCAATGCGGCTTCTGTACCCCGGGCATGATTCTAAATGCTTATAGTCTTTTGTTGAAGAATCCTGAACCGAGCCGCGATGAAATCATCGAAGGCATGGAATACAACCTGTGTCGGTGCGGAGCACATATTCGAATTATCCGGGCTATCGAATCTGCAGCTCAGGAAATGAAAGGAGCCAGGTAAAGATGAACGAGGATAAATTACAAGTCGCTGAGCGTGAAAATAATGAGAGTCTCTATCCCCTTAGCCGTCGACAGTTTCTACAGGGTTTAGGCAGTGGAATCGTAATCTTCTTCGCTGCAGGGGGACCGTCGGCACAGGGGCAGGGACGCAAAAAAGAACGGCCCGATTTTAATGCCTACCTTCGCATAGGAGAAGATGGCAGAGTTGCTTGTTTCACCGGCAAGATAGAAATGGGGCAGGGTCCCATCACCTCTCTTGCCCAGACATTGGCAGATGAGCTTGATGTACCTTTGGAATCAGTTGATATGGTTATGGGAGATACTGACCTTTGTCCGTTCGATGCCGGCACATGGGGGTCAATGACTACACCGTATTTTGGACCGGTACTAAGGGCGGCAGGAGCGGAAGCACGGGCAATCCTGATAGGCTTAGCGGCGGTGCGTCTTAAGGTGCCAAAAGATCGGCTGGATGTCAAAGACGGAGTCGTCTTTAACAAGACCAACAAGTCACAAAAGGTCTCCTATGCTGATCTGACCAAAGGCAAGAAGATTCAAAAGCGGCTGGAACAGGAACCCCAGATTAAAACAGTCGGACAATATAATCTGATAGGAAAACCTGTCAATCGTCTTGATGCTGTGGAAAAAGTAACAGGCAAGGCAAAATATACAGGGGACATTCGTATTGACGGCATGGTGTGCGCGAAGATTCTTCGGCCCCCATATCACGGTGCAAAAGTAAAAAGCCTGGATACTTCAATAGTTGACAAAATCGAAGGTGCGCAGGTTGTCCGGGATGGAGAGCTAATCGCTGTGCTGCATAAATATCCCGATATAGCAGAGAAAGCTCTGAGTAGTTTACAAGTCGAATATGATATTCCCAAAGCGCGTTTTGACGATAAAACCGTATTCGATTATTTCGTCCATAACGCCGGAAACAGCAGAGTAACTGGCAAAGGCGGTGATATTGAAAAGGGGCAAAAACTCGCCAAATATATGGTTGAGGAAACTTACTTGAATGGTTACGTTTCTCATGCTCCGATGGAGCCTCACTCCGCTTTGGCCCACTTCGAAGGTAACAAGCTCACGGTCTGGGCCTCAACTCAAACGCCTTTCGGCCTTCGCAGAGATTTGACTAGCGCATTGGGTATGTCGGAAGAGGATGTCCGTGTTATTGTTCCTTTCGTAGGAGGCGGATTTGGCGGAAAGATCAGTAATGGTCAGGCCATGCAGGTAGTCGAGCTCGCAAAGATTGCGAAAAAACCGGTCCAGCTCGTTTGGACTCGTGAAGATGAGTTCTTTTATGACACATTCAGACCCGCTGCAACAGTGAAGATTAAATCGGGCATAGATGATTCGGGTAAGATTGTATCCTGGAATTACGACATATACGGTATGGGCGGGCGAGGCTCTCAGCTTTTCTACAATATACCAAACCATCGAACGACTGTTTGCAGAGATTTGAAGAATGGCGAAAATATGCATACACTCGGAACGGGACCCTGGCGTGCACCTGATAATAACACCAACAGCTTTGCGCGGGAATCTCATATTGATGTCATGGCCGCCAAAGAAAAAATTGACCCTCTGGATTTTCGATTAAGGAATATAACAGACGAGAGATTTCGAAGAGTGCTTAAGGCAGGAGCGGACAAATTTGGCTGGACACCGGCCGGCAAAACCCCAAGCGGAAGAGGTTACGGAGTGGCTTGTGGTTTCGACGTTGGAGTACCTGTAGTTCTATTCGCAGAGGTCAAAGTTGACGAGCGAACCGGAAGCATAGAGGTCAAACGCGTCGTTTGCGCTCAGGATTTGGGCCTCGTCATTAATCCTGAGGGAGTATTAATACAGGCAGAAGGCTGTATAACAATGGGTATGGGTTATGCCTTAACCGAAGAAGTCCACTTCCAGGGTGGGGATGTTATTGATATGAATTTCGACAGCTATGAGCTTCCTCGTTTCTCATGGGTGCCCAAGATAGAAGTAGTGAACATAGAAGCAGATGAATCGCCCTCAAGAGGAGGTGGAGAGCCGGCCATTATTTGTATGGGCGGTGTTCTTACCAACGCTGTGTACGATGCCACGGGCGCCAGATTGTTTCAAATTCCAATGACTCCAGAACGAATAAGGAAAGCACTTGCAGACCGTACCTGACATGCAGCTTTAACAACATGGCAAAATTTACATCTCAACAGTGATTTTCACTCGCTGGATAGTGTTGTTGCCGGACTTAGGGAATGGTCTCGGCATAGGCTGGGCAATACCATTTGCATCGATGGTCCGGCAGCGAAGGTCATATTCTCCCGGCCTTTCAGCCTTAATCAGACAAGCCCAATGCGCAATCGTATTAGGCATTGGCCAATGTTGTGGTTTCCCGCTGACAGTGTCGAATTGTCGAGGTATTGAAGGAAGCTTGTCATCGGGAAGCCCTCCTCCCCAATCTTTCGGAGGAGGCAGGATATCCGCATCCTTCCACTCGGCCCTGGTAAAATAAGGATCGTCCTTGGGAAGAGGTTTTCCCTGCGGGCAAAGCCAATACTGAACCTTGCTCAAGCCGGACATACCAACCTCAGCAACTCCTGTAATAGGCACGAGCTGCCCGGCTTTGATTTGCTTCGGAGTATGGATAAAGCGCGCTGATGTTTTAAGGTAACTGACAGTATCATTGTTCCAGCCCGCGTATGTATCGTTGGCCTGGAAATTATTCGTTAATATAATACGCTGCAACCACTTCACACACTTATTACCGTATTCCCCCGGAACCATCATACGAACCGGAGCACCTCGAGTGGGTGTAAGCCATTGGCCATTGAGTTTATAGCACAGCATAATTGGATGCTGACCCGGTGGATCTTCGAGTACCCTGCCGATAGGAAGGGAACTCTGAAATCTCTGTTCGGGATCGTTGTTGTGGTAACCATAATAAAAAACACGCCGAATGTTACCGGTCGGTCGTGCTAACCATATCACATCCCTAAGAGGCACCCCTTCCCACAATCCCATACCACATGGATGACGGCCATTTGTACAGGATATCAAATTCATAAGACGCACGGCTTTCGTCTCGGCAAGCTTCATTAGCCCGTCGAAATTCATAGCTGTTCCGGAAGCCTTCGAAAGGGGTCGTTCAACTTCAGAATTACTTTCAGGATCGGCAATAACCTCAAGCTCCCATGTGTCACGCGACAGCCCTACTTCGCGAAGTTTTTCAGGAGGCAGCGTATGCGGCGGCGGTTTACCCCGACCGAAATTGCGGAAATCCTTCTCCTTAGTGAGATACTCCAGTTTTGAAACCGCCTCAGCAAGCAGTGGATTGATTTGGCCCTCATACTCCTGTGCCCAGAGCTTTGAAATATTGAGAGCGGTTACTCCCGCCGCGCCGAGTTGAAGAAAGTAGCGGCGGGTAAAATTGCTATGTTCTTTCGCGAGTTGTTTTATTCGATCCATAATGTATTAAATTATAAGTATTTCTCACGCCGGATGTCAATAACCTCTCGGCAAAGAAAATGATGTTGTCTAATTATGTCGACCGCTATGACTAACCAAACGCACCAATGACTCCTTAGCAGGAATCTCTGCCAAACACACCTTAAAACGTTCGAAGCTAAGATAACTTCTGCCTGTGATGCGCCTGGCTACGTAAATGTCTGACGAATGGGCTTCATCCAGGATTGTTCCGTCCGGAGATAATACTGTTACATCTACATGTGTCCTGATAGCCGCCCCCAAACGGTCACGGCGCCTCAAAACTCCGCTTATCACAAAACCGTCAACTTGCTCGTAAGCCCCGCTCCATGCAATATATACCTTACCCGTATTATGCTGCTCTAAACTCAGCACACCGGTATCTACAAGATCAATTCTGTACGTAGCACAACCTGAAATAATTATAGTCAGTATACCGAAAACCATTGCAATCACTAAACTCAATACTTTCTTTTTCATCATAAAATCCTGTTGGGCCTTGCACATCTCAACTTTTCCCTTTTTCCTTTTGCCATGATCGTTGACCACAGTTGGCACGAATGGTCTTCTGCCATGTCACGCAATGCCAAAAAAACTGTTTTTAGGCAGCGTCTTCACCGCGTTCCCCACTGCTGATGCGGACAGCCTGTTCAAGTGGTAAGACAAAAATCTTTCCGTCGCCACGCAGGCCGGTATGCGCCGCCCATTCAATCGTTGATAGGACTTTGTTAACCAGTTCTCCATGGCAGGCAATCTCCAGTCTGACATGGGGTTTGAAATCCAGAGAAATCTCCGGTTCCTGCGTCGTACCATGCTTACTTCTGTCACGTCCGAAGCCGTGTATTTTTGAGCTGCTGGCTCCGGTAAGTCCTCCGATTTTATGCAAAGCCAGCATCACTTCTCCTAATTTGTTTTCCTTGATAAATGCGATTACCATTTTCATAATCAGATTCCTTTTACTTTTTATGTTCCTCGTTAAATATCAATACTCCAAAACTGTTTCATCCCGGTTAAAAATCATATAAAGCACAGGAAGTATGATAAGAGTCAGGCATAGGGAACTGATAAGCCCGCCGAAGATCACAGCTACCAGGGGTTTCTGTATCTCGGAACCTGCGCCGGTTGCATATAGCATCGGCAAAAGTCCCATCAGCGTAGTTAATGTGGTCATGAGCAATGGCCGTACGCGCAGTCGGCAGGCCTCAACGACCGCATCGTGCACCTTTCTGCCTCCTGCCCGCAATTGATCGAAAAAAGTTACCAGAACCAGTCCATTTTCTACGGCGACTCCCAGTAAGGCGATAAAGCCAATGGAAGCTGCGACACTTAAATGGATATTAAGAAAATAAATGGCCAAAATGCCGCCGACCAGTGCGAAGGGTAGATTCACCAAAATCAAAATGGCGCTTTTGAGAGAATTGAGCGAACTGAACAGCATCAGGAAAATCAAAAGTACGGACGCAGGAACAACCATTTTTAGACGATGCATGGCCCTTTGCTGATTTTCGAACTGTCCGCCCCAGTCCAGCCAGTATCCATCAGGTAACTGATTTTCGATGGATGTCAGTTTCCGTTGTGCTTCGGTGACAAAACTGCCCATGTCACGGCCTCTGACATTACACTCAACGATCAGTCTGCGCGTGGAATCCTCTCGACTTATCTGAGCCGGCACCTCCACTTCCTCTATAGTGACCAACTCGCCTAACGGAACATTGTAACCGGCTGGAGTTGGAACCAGCATCTGCTCGATAACTCCAATGTCACGTCGGTTTTCCAAAGGAAATCGTACCTGTACATCAAATCTTTTCTGACCTTCAAAAATGGTTGTCGCAACACCGCCTCCAACAGCGGTCCGGACCAACAGATTAATATCTTCAATATTGACCTTATGGCGAGCTAACTCCTCGCGATTCATGTGTATTTGAATCTCGGAAAATCCTGAAATCTGTTCTATTTTGAGATCGCTGGCACCTTCGATTTTGCTCAGGATAGGCGATATCTTCTCCGCCGCGACCCGCAAAACTTCCATATCATTTCCAAATATCTTGACGGCAACATCCGACTTGATTCCACTAATAAGTTCATTGACCCTCAGAGCAATCGGTTGTGAAAATGCCGGCTTGATCCCAGGAAATGCGGCAAGCTCACTGTTGATTTCCTGTACTAACTCTTCACTGGAGCGGCCATATTTACTCTCATAATTGGGCTTGAGCATAACAAAGAGATCGTTCTGTTCAGGTCCCATTGGGTCCTCGGCGATTTCAGCACGGCCCGTTTTGGTAACAATGGTTTCGATTTCGGGAAATTTGGCCAGCAGCCGCTTTTCAATTTCAGTCGCTTGTAAGGCCGAGCCTTTGATGCTGGCCGTTGGCAGTCGAACGATATTGATGGCGATCGCCCCTTCATTAAGCGCCGGTAAAAACTCCGTTCCGAGTTTGGGCACCACAGAAAACGAAGCAACCATCACCGCAGCCGCGATACTAATGGTAATCCAACGTCCCCGCACGGCGGCTGTCAGCACGGGCAGGTACAGACGCTGGATCATTCTTACTAGAATATTCTCGCCGCCTTCCTTTCCCGTTCGTTTGACCAGAATAGAACCGACCACGGGCACAATGGTTAACGTCGCCAACAAAGACCCTATCAGGGCAAAGCAAATCGTCAATGCCAGCGGTTTGAACATCTTACCTTCCATGGATTCAAGCGTAAACAGTGGTATAAAAACGATCATGATGATCAGGATGGAGAATATGACCGGTTTGGCCACTTCTCGCAGCGCCTCAAAAGCGATGGGAATTCTTGCGGCCTCGGAATCGCCCTTTTGACGCATGTGCCGGGCGATGTTTTCAATGACCACGATGGAGCCATCGACGATCATCCCAATGGCAATGACCAGCCCGCCGAGACTCATCAGATTTCCGGTGACTCCCTGCCAGCCCATCAACAGAAATGCTGTTGCGGCCGTCATAGGCAGCGATATCGCCACGGCAAAAGCTGCACGTATATCCCACAAGAAAAGGAAAAGGACCAGTACGATTAATATAATTCCCTGGCCGAGTGCGGTAGATACAGTTCCGACACAGGCCTGGATAAGGCCGGTCCGATCATAAAACGGCGAGATTCTTACACCCGCCGGAAGGGATTTCTGTATCTTAGGGATTTCGGCCAGTACACGGTCAACAACGAGCTTGGAGTTGCTGTCCTTGAGCATGATCACCATGCCGATAACGGCCTCGCCTTTACCGTCCTTAGTCACGATACCAAATCTGGTTTGGTGACCGATTTCTACCTGAGCAATGTCTTTCAGGTAAACTGGCGTGCCGCCTTCGGCCTTCAGGACGATCGTTTCGATATCGGGAATCCCCTGAGCCAACCCTTTGGAAACCACATTGATCTGCTCCCAGTCTCTTTCGATATAAGAGCCTCCCGTATTTGCATTATTCGCTTGCAAGGCAGCCATAATCTCATCAAGTGAAATGCTGTATTTTATCAGAAGATCCGGATCGGGAATCACATGGTATTGTTTGACAAAGCCACCAAAACTATTGATCTCGGTTACGCCAAACAGTCGTCGAAGCTGCGGGCTGATTACCCAATTCTGTATCGTCCGCAAATCCATCAGGCTGTATTGGCTCTTAGCGAGGACATTGTCACATTCCGGGCATTTGCCTTCTGTGTGCGACCAGACCTGCTTATGCGTAGGGCAGTAGTAGCCGGCCTCAAGCACATACTGGTATATTTCCCCAAGCCCGGTGGATACAGGCCCCAATTCCGGCTCCACCCCTTTAGGCAATTCATCTTTGACCTGAGACAAACGCTCAAATACCACCTGTCTGGCAAAATACGTATCAACATCGTCTTCAAATATGATAATGACTTGAGACAGGGCCGTCTTGGAAAGTGATCGTACCTGTTTGACATCCGGCAAGCCCGCCATTTCGAATTCGATGGGAAACGTGACCAACCGCTCTACCTCGGCGGGGCTAAGGCCGGGCGTTTTGGTCAATATCATAACTTGCTGATTTGTTACATCGGGGAAAGCATCGATGGGTAAGGTTTTCCATGCAAAGATTCCGACTACCAACAGCGCAACGCTGCCAAGAATAACAAGGAGTCTCTGCTTAAGTATAAAATGTAGCAATTCATCCAGCATTGCAATTCAATCCTTTCGTTATTCGGCGCAGCCTGCGCCCATTTTTTCGCGTAAAATGTCACTTTTAAGCATAAAGGCCCCACCTGTTACTATCGTCGCGCCTTTTGGGATACCGTTTAAGATTTCAACAAATTCACCGTATTGGGAACCTACGGCAACATCCCTTCGAACCCATAAATCATTTTTCCAGTGCTGAAAAACAAAAGCCTTGCCTTCGTCGGAAAGGACAGCACTGGAGGGAACCGCCGTTATGCTGCCTTTGAGAGGAACGGATATTTCGGCCTCTGCGAACATTCCGGGCTTGAGCTTGCGTTCTTCGTTTTTCACCTGGACGCGGAGCTTAACGGTGCGAGTATGTTCATCTACCTGGCTGCCGATAAGGTCAACTACTCCGTCGAAAATCTCGCCTTCAAACGCTTTTACTCGCACCTTTGCCGAAACCGTCTGACCTGATGAGAGCCGATTGTGAAGCACCGCCAAATCTTTCTCATAAATGTCGTACCAGACCCAGACATTAAAGAGATCGGCAATTGTATACAAGACCTGAGTAGTATCGATCAGTGCGCCGGTAGAGACATTCTGGGCGATAATCGTACCGGACTGCGGTGCTCGCAGCACCAGTTCCGCAAATAGACCATTCTCTTTTTCATTTCTTGTTGCGTTTATTTGCTCGGTGCCAAGGCCGAAAAGGCGCAGTCTTCTTTCGGCCGCTGCGTAATAAGCCTGGGCGGCCTTAAGCTCGCTTAAAGCGCTGAAGTAATCGGCCTTGCTGCTGATTTTTTTCTCGTGGAGTTCCCTTTCTCGCTCAAATGTCGAGGTTGCCAATTCCAGCCTCGCCTGGACATCCAGGAACTGTGCTTTTGCCAACCCCAGATCAGCCGAGTGAATAACAGCCAGTGTGTCTCCTTTTGTCACATCCTGACCCAGCAACTTTTCCACTCGTTTGACCTGGCCGCTGCCGGTTGACACCACATCTACGACTCTTGTCTTATCTAACTGCACCTGACCGGTAAGCCTTAATGTCTTTGTCCGTGCCATAGCCTGGACCTCGGCTGTTTCAATTAATGCCTCTGCTATCGATGGTTGAAGTTTGACTACGCCCATCTCATACCGACACTCATCACATTCAATGGTACGTATCCCGTGTTCACACATAGTTTCTTCCATGGCTTTTTGATTGTTCATAGAGTCAGCAGCATACATTGAAGAACGCTCCAGGGCCGGATTACATATAGTGCATTGCGATTCCGGCAGGTTATGCTCGGTACACCAATCACCTTTCGCCTTGAACGCGGCGGCCAATGAAGGATTGCATCGCACACAAACTGATTCCGGAACACCATGCTCTTCACACATAAGTTCATCATTCTGGTCTTCGTGCTCATGCCCCTCATCCAGAGCAACTGCTGCTTCTACAGCACCTTGTGATCCAAAGTGCAGGTTCCCCGTAAGCCATAAAACAGTCCCTGCCAGAACTACAAATGTAAAAAGTGCTAGGCCAAGGTGATTTGCTTTTTGCATGACAAAAGTTCTATTTTGATGAATTTTTTCAGACATAATAAAGTCCTCCTATCTGCTTTTTTCCTCTACTCTCATTTCAAGGTAATTCTTTGCATCATTAAGGTCTTTGCCAATCAGACGCTCAACATCAGCTTTAGCAATATGGTAAGAAGCAAGAGCATCTATATATCGTGCTTTTGCCTCGAATAAAGTTCGCTGCGCATCCAGTACATTCAGATAATCCAGTTTGCCCTGTTCGTAACCTGTCTTTGAAGCCTCAAAAACCCCTTCGGCCCCCTGCAATACGTTCTTTTCCAGTTCAGTGGCCTCTATATATGAGCTTGAAAGTGCCTGGTAAGCCTTGGCTAATTTCATGTGAACTCTCGTATAGGCCGCTCTTTGTTCTTCTCTTGCCCTGGCAAGTTCATAGCTTGCCTGAAGTTTACCCGCCTGGTTTTTGTCTGAGATTGGCAAGGGAATCGAAATGCCAAACAATATTGCATTATCATCTGTTTCATCGAATCTCTGAAGCCCCCCGCTAAGGGTAATATCTGAAATTGCCTTGGCTTTCTCCAGTTCCAAAGCGGCCTTGTTCTTATCAATTTCCAGAGACCATCGTGCAATATCAGGGTTCTGTTCAACCAGAGAAGTTAACTCTTCAATAGAGGGTAAGGGTGATAAAGAATCAAGGTGCCCGGCCGCAGTTTGAAACTTCGGTGTTGTACCTGTCCATGTAGCCGCCAGTTGTTTGCGAGCGAACACAAGATACTGTATCGCCTGTTGATGCTGAATCTTAATATTCGACAGCGACACCATAGCTTTGGTCTGCTCCAATGGCGAATCTTTACCGGCGTTAACTCTCTTAGTAACCGTATCCAATAATTCTTCAGAGACTTGCAGAAGTTCCTGAGTTAATTCAAGCCCCTCCTGTGCGGCCAGCACCTCGGCAAAGGCCTTGGCTACTTCGGTAAACACATCCAGTCGTTTGGCTTCATAATCCCATCCTGCCAATTCTTTCTCCAATGAAGCCAGTTTTGTTCGCTTACTTCGTTTATCCCCGAGTTCTATCAACTGACTTAATTGTATGGCAGTTTCTGCGCCGTCAAATTTGCTGCGCTGCCCCGCCCCACCGACCTCCTCAACTTCGACCTCAAGCTCAGGATTTGGCCAAAGACCGGCCTGTAGTTTTTTTGCTTCTGAAACACGGATATCCCATGAAAAAGCCCTAAGCTCCGGATTGTGTAGTAACGCTAAAGCCAAAGCCTGTCGTAAAGTAATTGTTCCGGTTGGTTCGATAATTTCAGGAACATCCGTGTTTTCCACAGGCTTGGCTGGGGACTGGAAGGTATTGACATCCCGCCCCAACGATGGTTGTTGAGGTAACATAGCACTGTCGCTTTGCTCCATACAGCCTGAAACAATAAGAGTAAACAGAATAACTAAAAGTATATATCTAATACACATACAGTAATCCTAATTTCTAAATCTGGATTTAACTCTCTTCTGAAAAACTTTATTTTGTGGAGTATCACAAAAAGATAGAACACTACTAACCAGCCATTTACAGTAAATGTTTTGTAAATGTCGTGGAAAAGAAATGTTTAATCAGCAGATCAAACCAGCAGGACTACTGTGCGCAGAGGATCGAAGTAAGAAGTGTCATTAAATGTATTCGAAGCTACATTATATACGGTAGAATTGATCTTATCGATATCTATAAGCATGTAGGTTTTTGAGGCCGGAAATTTAGTAATTATCTTTGGGGGTGTATTAGAAATTTGTACCAGGTTATTTAAAATCGGTATATCCAAACAGGGTCCGCAATGCTTGCATGTTTCATGGTCTGTTTTATAGGAAAGACCGTTTTGATTTGGAGCAGCACAATAATCCGGGTCATCACAACATTTTTCAAAAGCAGATTCAAGCTCAATATGACCATCCGCACCAAAACACAATACGTTCCAATATGCAATATTGCCAACTATCAGAAGGCACAGAAACACCATAATATATTTCTTATACATTTGTTTTTTCGCTAATTTCAGCATTATAGTGGTATTCTACCCTATAAATACTTAAAGGGCAAGCACAATTCACTATTGTTACTTTTACTGAAATCTACGCTTCCGAGCAAAGAAATGTTCTAAAATATGCCCGGATAATAACAAACATAATGTTGATACCCACAAATCGCCGTCGCTGATTGTAAAATGCTTAATGCTTGTAATGTATCACCTTCTAACAGTTATAATAGAACTCCATATATTCTATGGCTCTTCAATTATTAATTTTATTAAATCTGTACTGTTAACTTTTCTGGTGTTGTCTGACGTCTTTTCTTACGACGATTTATGGTTCTTTTCTCACATTTGACAACCGGTTTTTCTCCCGAAGCTATCTGAAGTGCTTCAAGAGCTGTCTCAGCATATAAGTCTGCTTCCATTTCCTGCCAGAGTCCTTCGGCCCGATTGAATAGTCCACCCGATACCATTATCCACATGTCCGGCCAGGCATTTACTGATTTGATAGTATCAATCAGTCTCCGGACACCAGGCGCCTGTTTTGGACCTGTACCATAAATTAACAATATGTCAGGGCCATATTCGTTTGTATATGTAAGGATATCATCGTTTGTTAGCCCGCCACCAAGAAATCGTACATCCCATCCATTACTTTCAAACAAATCTGTCATCATTTGGGCCCCAAGCTCCTGTATTTCTTCTGGTGCGCAACAAACCACGATTCTTTTATTCTTGCTGGGTCTGCGTGGCAGCTTGTTCTGTAATTGGTCCACTATATTTCGATTAACACGTGTTGCCAAATGCTCCTGAATGGGAGTAATTTTGTCAGCACGCAGTAGTTTTTCTATTTCAACCATAATCGGCCATATTATATTTGTATATACCGAATTTGCAGGTATGCCGCTTTGAAGTGATTCCTCAATAACAGCTCGACAAGCCTTTCTATCGCCCTGTAAAAGTGGTTCCAAATATCTGGCTAAAATGTTTTCCTTTATCATTGTCTTATCTCCATTTCATTTCTTTCTATTTCACTTGCTTTGCCTATATTTCCATATATAAGCGAGTCTCAATTACCCAAACGTTAACATGGGCAATATAGGTATCGGAGAGTATCTGCAAAATTCTTTAGTTAATTTGGGTAATATAGGGATTATCGGAAAAGACAATTTTTGGCGGCTGTCTATATCTTATTTAATGACAAATATTTATGAAAACAATAGTTATTTTTTTTAGTAAAATAGTTTTTTTCATTGTTATGAATATGAACAAATATTTCGCAAATTAGCTCTTCCATACTTATATTGTTGCAAAATATTGTAAATATCTAATATTCAAACGCATAAGCCAAAAAAGTTAATATTTTAATTATATATCATATAAAAGCACATAAAGGGTGTTTTATAGGACGTAGCTATCAGATAATGCCAAAAACACTATAATGACCATTCTTTGATAGAAAGTGACTTAATTGTATACAAATAGTTAATCTAACCATTGCCAAGCTGGGAATCTGGGAAATATGGGTTTAATGGGCGAAATTTTTTGTTTTTTTTGTTGATTTTGCTTGGCTGGTAGTCTATAATTCTAAAGGAGTAGTATTTAATTCGGACTTTGATCTTCATATTGAAAATCGTGGCTTTTATTGATTAGCACCGTGTATCGGACAATAGAAGGAAGGAGGTTGATGCAAGTCGTTCTTAAATCATCCTGGGCAGGTGATGTAAAGAGTATGAAATAACATAATTATCGGTCGTTTTGTTTGAAATTGCCTGCTTTTTTCAATTCGCAGGCACTGGTGTCTTAGGCAAGAAAGATCGATTTTCGATTTTCCGCATTTTTTCTTCAATTGACAATCGAAATTCGATTATTCTCAATGATGTTTGTTGAAGACATCAAATGTTTTGGTGTGTTGCCAAAATATAATACAAAATACATTTTTGTTTGGAGGAGAACTATTATGTGTAGGAAATTGATTTTTTTAACTTCTTTTCTTTTGGTGATGGGCATTGCCTTTGCAAACGTAGCATCGGCCTATGTCATCGAAGCCGGGATTGCTGATGACAATGATGATGCCGAGCAGCACCTCGTTAAAAACCCTCGGATGGATATAGGAAGCAGCGATCTTGAGATACCCTATGAAGACGGCGGAGTTCCACCCACGGATTTGCAGGCTATCGGTGTGCGCTATGCTCTTAACATCCCAAAAGGTTCCACAATCGCCAGTGCGTCTATAGTGCTGCAGGCGGACAAAGCCGACAAAGATGGAACCTTGGAACCAGTGAATGTTATCATCCGAGGTGAGCTGAGCCCCGATGCGGCACAGTTTGCGGGCGACACAACCAACATTACAGACAGACCGACCACAGAAGCATCTGTCATGTGGTCCATACCGGCCTATACTGAGATTGGCCAAAGGGAACAGTCACCCGACCTCTCAGCCATTATCCAGGAAGTAGTCGACCAGGACGGTTGGACTGCTGGCAATGGTCTTGTATTGATCATCGTCGACGACCCGGACAATCCTTCGACCGGACTCAGAGAAACTGAGGCTGGACCTGGGGATGACTCTGTAACACTGACTGTTGAATTCACAACTCCGATTTCCTTTGCTCCCATACCCGCAGATGGTGACATTGAGGTCGAAACAACCATATTAGAATGGACCCCTGGAAGTGATGCTTTAGCTCATCGTGTATATTTGAGCACCGATCCGTCACTCGACGATCCGAATGCGATGATTGCCGAAACTAATGTAGCATTAGTAGCTACAACTCTGGAACCGGGAACGACCTACTATTGGCGTGTTGACGATGTCGTTGATGCTATCGAAGACGTAAACGATGCCAATGACGTCGAAGTCGTAAACACCGGTGATGTATGGAGTTTCACAACATTGGCTTTGGAAGCCCACTTCCCCAGCCCATACAACGGCGCTAAGTGGATACCTCTTGACGCTAAACTTAGCTGGACAGCCGGTAAAGATGCAATTATGCACGATGTGTATATGGACGTTAACGAGGCACTCGTAGCCGCTGCCGATCCGAACGTATATATGGGCAAACTGATGGACACATCCTTTGATCCGGGCGCACTCGAGCCGGGCACAACCTACTTCTGGAGAGTTGATGAGTTTGCTATCGGTGTAACTAATCCTGGCCCGGTCTGGAGCTTCACTGCAACCGACCCGGACGTAGGTGGAGTCGAAACCGAATTCTACCTTGGTATGACTCTGGCTGGAAAACCAACAGTGATTCGTACAGATAAAGCCATCGATTTTAACTGGGGAGACGCCGCACCAGATCCTAACGTACCGGCAGATAACTTCTCGGTAAGATTTAATGCCGATCTGGAAGTAGCGATTGATGGTACCTACCAGCTCCATGGAACAGCCGATGATGGTATTCGCGTTTATCTCGATAATGAACTTCTTATAGATGCCTGGAGAGACCAGGGAATGACCGAATACGACACTCCGCCGCTCGATCTCGTTGCCGGCCGGAAATATCTGGTAACACTGGAACAATACGAGAATGGCGGCGGCGCTGGTGCCGAGCTGCGATGGAGCAGTGATGTTATCTCCAAGCAGATTATCCCCTCAGGCGCTTTGATGCCTCCGACAGTTGCAACCAGCCCAATGCCTGCTAACGGTGCTGAAAACGTAAGCAGTATGACTATGCTTAGCTGGAATCCTTCTGACGCGGCTGTCCAGCACGACGTTTACATTAGCACTGATCCCGATGCATTAGGTAGTGCTGTAACAGTTGATGATGCAGCTTTAGTTCCGGGAATTCTTGACCTTGGGACCACTTACTACTGGCGTGTCGATGAAGTGGATGCAGACGGCGCAGTTGTTGAGGGTCTGGTCAATAGCTTCACAGTTTCGAACAATGTCATAGTTGATGACATTGAAGCTTATAATGATCTGGACAATCTGGTCTTCGATGCATGGGTTGCCGCAGGCGGTGCCGTAGTTGGCAACGATGAGGCCCCATACGTTAACTTGACCAATGTCAATGGTGGCCTTCAAGCCATGTCTTTAGCTTACGACAACAGTGCTGATCCCTTCACCTCAGAGGCTACACTTACATTAGACCCCGCACAGTACTGGGGAAGCGGTGTTGGCGGAGCCACGGCACTTGATATTTCATTCCGTGGTAGAACGCCTGACCTGGATCCCGGAAGCACCAGCTATGACGAGGCAACTGGAGTTATTACAATGGTTGGTCGAGGAGCTGATATTTGGGGCAGCGCTGATCAGTTCCAATACGCATTTTTGTCGCTCTCGGGTGACGGCTCGATGACCATAAAGGTTGAAGACGTTGCTGAAACCGATAACTGGTCAAAAGCCGGTGTTCAGATTCGAGAGACTTTGGATGCAGGCTCGAAGCATGCCTCTGTGTACGTGACAACCCCCGTTAATGGTGTTAGATTCCAAAAGAGGGCTGAGACAGATGCTGCCTCTGAAAGTGACAGCTCAGTAGCAACAGACGAGCAGAAGGCTCAGATCGAACCGGTCTGGCTCAGGTTAGAGCGTATAGGCGATGAGTTCAATGCCTACTATGCCGCTCCACTTCCCGAGCCGGTACCTGTAGATCCGAATGATCCGAATGCAGTACCGGTCGATCCCAACGCACCCGAGCCGGAACTGGAGTGGATTCCGATGGTCTGGAATCCTCAGGTAATCCCAATGGATCCCAACGTGTTTATCGGTATAGCTTTGACATCACATTCAGGTGATGCAACTTATGCCACAGCCACTATCTCAAGTATCGAAACCGATGGTGGTGTTAGTGACATGCCATTAACATCGCAGGAAATAGGTTTAACATTGACACAATCACCGGCCACGTTGTACGCCGCGATTGAGGATTCTGCCGGTGGTATTTCAGTTGTCAAACATTCCGATCCACAAGCTCTGGTGAGCGATGAGTGGACAAATTGGACCATTGATTTGAGCGAGTTTGACATCGATATGGCCGACGTTGCCAAGTTGACTATCGGAGTCGAACCAGCCGCTGGCGATGATGCGGTCGTTAATTCTGCATATCCCAACGGTATGGGTCAGCTCGACATCGACGATATCCAGCTTATTCCGGATGTTGATATGTTTGACGGTACTCTCGACGGATGGGACCATGACAACAGTGTTGACAAATGGGATGGTTCGGCTCCTGGCGAAGGTAATCCAGGTGGATTGGCAGCCCTTGTCGAAGATGATGTAACTTACCTTAGACTCCAGGATACCGGCGATCCTCGCGATTACGGTTCAACAATCCCGACTGGCAAGACTAACTACAGCCTTTATCTTACCCAACCGACCGATTTTGCTCTGGACGGGGCAATTATTGAGTTCCGTGCACGCATTGCGACTGACGGAACACTGGATGCTTGGCGTAAAGACGGCGGTGGAATGGGCAGTACAGGCCTGTTCGACTGGCCGGCCAATGGTCTTGGCGGAAGCTTTGACACTTACGGCAGAGGCAACATTGGTATTGCCGAAAAGGGCGTAGGCGTTATCTCCTTCTCGCTTTCTTCCAGCGGACTTATGGTTGGCAAGAGTGGCAATAAGGTTTCTGTAGATGATGTTACCCAGTGGAACACCTACAAGATTGAAATCACTGCAGGTGGTTCGGGTACGCATGTATTGAAAGCTTCAGCAAATGGTGGAGATGTTAAGACGTTTAATGTTTCTGCTGGTTCAGGTACTGTTGAGAATGGTACGAATATCGCCATCGGTTCTCCTGACCTTGCTGGAAGAATTGCAACTGCTTTTGATATTGACTATATCAAAGTAAGCTGGAAATAATTACAGCTTAAGTGATTTAGTTTAGTGTAGTAAATTTTGGGTTTGGGGGCGCTAGTGAATAGCGTCCCCTGGCCCTTTTTTTACAATTAGGCCTGAGAACATCGAATACATTCCCAAATACGGCCGACTGCTAATAAACCGAAATGTCATCCATTTTGCTCGGTTCAGTTCTTAGCCAATAACTTCCATATTTGGCCGATGAGACACGTCACAAAACTCCCCGCCAGTACGAGTACCCACCCGGTGATTCCCGGATTGACAAGTTTCAATATACCAGCCAAAAAGGGTAAATATACAGCAAGTATTAGAAGTATAACACACAGTCCGAGGGCCCCCCAGATATATGGATTGCTGGTAATATCATTCTTAAACAGGTGCGTACCTCGAGAGCGCATGTTAAAAATATGCCAGAGTTGTGCAAAGGCAAGCGTCAGAAATGACACCGTCACCGCCTGGTCCACTTCCATGTCCAGCATCTTGAAGGCAAGCCCAAAAGCCAGAAGAACCGAAAACGTCAGCGAAACACCATATCCGAGAATCGAAAGCCAACAGCTCTTGGGCAGAATGGGTTCGTCTGAAGGCCTTGGCTTTGCCTGCATTATCCCGGAATCCCCCCTACCCACACCCAGCGCTAATGCCGGGAACACATCGGTGACCAGATTCAAAAACAAAATCTGCAGCGGCAGAATTGGCAGCGGGGCATTAACAACCGAAGCCGCGAAGACAATCATAACCTCACTGATGTTACAGGACAATAAATAGATCACAAATTTTCGGATATTCTCGAAAATGATGCGGCCCTGCTCGACCGCGACTACTATCGTAGAGAAGGCATCGTCTTTAAGAACCATGTCGGCGGCTTCTTGAGCAACCTGAGTGCCTC
>JAVVFI010000579.1:0-2157 GCA_032250555.1 Sedimentisphaerales bacterium | reverse complement strand
TGGCCTCCCGATATGGCCACATAAAAAGCACCCTTTGCCTTTATCGCCCTGTTCGCCCCTTCAACAAAAAGCTCAATGCTTCTGTGCGCAAGAGTCTCCTGGTCGGAAGCAACTTCTACATTCGGTTTATTTTTTGCAGTAGTCTCCATAATTCTCACCGCCTTTATCCCCTGTTTTGGCAGGGTTTTCATTCCCCCTGGAGCGAGGTTCTACAGAATCCATTCGTAATCTTTATCCGCATGGCAGAGTGCGGTATTTGCTATTATTATCCCACTTTTGAGAGAATCTTACCAGAACAATTTTCGAAAAAAAACCACTATTTACCAACCCCCTGCTCTCAAACAAGTTATATCGCAATTGTTAATCAATCAGGCAATATACTGATCTCAGACCAACGCTTCTGAGCCTTTTATGCCGGTTTGTTCAGGTATGCCCTGGAAATCGGGAATTACTTCCCCTGTATCGACAAAAATTCGAGTCTTAAAATCTTCGAGAATCATATACAGCGAAGGTACGAGCACAAGGGTTATGCAGGTGGCAAACAGCACTCCGAAAGCCAGGCTTATGGCCATTGGCACAAGGAATTGTGCCTGAAGGCTCTTTTCCGCTATCATCGGAAGCAATCCACAAAAGGTCGTCATAGTCGTCAACATAATCGGCCGAAATCTTCGGGTGGCACAGTGGCGAAGTACTTTGGAAAGCTCGATGCCGCTTCTGCGTTCACGGTTAATAAGGTCAATCATAATGAGCGAATCATTAACGACGACGCCAGAGAGGGCAACAATTCCAAACATGGAGAGTATGCTGAGGTTGAAACCCATGACTAAATGACCTAAGGTTGCTCCGACGATACCAAAGGGAATTGCAGACATCACTATGACCGGCTGGGCATAACTTCTGAACTGTATGGCAAGAAGGCCATATACTGCAAGCATGGCTATTATGAAATTTGCTTTCAGGCTTCCGAGAGATTCATTTCGTTCACGTTGTTCTCCGGCAAAACGAAACTGCAGCCCCGGCATCTGGCGCATCATGTCCGGAAGCACTTTGCTATACAAATCTTTATTGATTTCGCCTGCATTTGCAACCGCTTCATCGACATCGGCTGAAACACTTACGACACGTCGGCGGTCAACCCGGCTGATGGTTGCATAACCTCGGCCATAGTCAATTTCAGCAACGGCCTTAAATGGAATTTCGGTTCCGCTCGGTAGTCGAATTCTCATATTATCCACATCCGCCAGGCTTTTACGCTCTGCTTCAGGATATCGAACCATAACACGAATATCATCACGGCCTCGCTGGATACGCTGAACTTCATCTCCATAGAAGCCCTGGCGAACCTGTCTGGCCAAATCCGAGAGAGTAAGACCAAGTGTACGTCCGGTATCCTTAAGGGTAAGCTTCAACTCGGCCTTTCCCGGCTCAAAGCTATCCGCGATATCACTCACACCGGCATATTGACGCAGAATCGATTTTAACTTTTCAGATGCCTCCAACAATCTATCGAAGTTCTGATGAGAGAGTTCAACGTTTATCGCATCTCCGGCACTCATAATCTCAGACATAAAGGTAAGGGATGAGACACCAGGAATTTCTCCGACAATTTCCCGCCAGCGGTTTTTAATTTCTCTACTGGAAGCATATCGCTGCTCTCCGCTGAGCAGTTCGACATTGACCTCTGCCAGGTTAGATGCCGTACCGGTAGTGAAATCACTGTGTCCCGGTCCTCCGCGAGCAGCAGCCGGATGAGTACCTACCGTGGTTGATATGTGCTTTACCAGTGACGGCTTGCCTTCGATGTTAAACTCTTCTATAGCCTGTAAAGCGGCCCTTTCAACCGCCTCGATAACTTCGGTTGTCTGCTCGACAGGCGTACCCTGAGGCATTGTTAAAGTTGCAATCATATTGTCGGCTTCGACCGAATCAAAAAATACAAATTTTATATACCCGCTGATGATAAAACTAACGGTTATTACAAAAATCGCAACTCCAACAGCCAAGGTGGCATAGCGCCATTCAACCGCCTTTTTCACAAATGCGGCGAAAGGTCCATGTACAAACCACTTCAGCCCTTTGTCTGTCCACTGATTTAATCTATCGGTGAAACGTACAATGAAGCTTTTCTTGGAGAATCTGGAGGAGGACAAATGAGCC
>JAVVFI010000578.1:0-2171 GCA_032250555.1 Sedimentisphaerales bacterium | reverse complement strand
GCATACAACCTTTTTAGAGTGGACTCATATTTATTTTGAAAATTACTACAACTAATTCTTGCGTCAGGAGTGCTTTTGTGGCTGGCGTTGATTCTTGCGTTTGTATTTCCCAAGTCAAACCGTAATCCCCGAGCGTTGCTTATCATTGCGCCGCTTGTGGTTGCAAATTTATTTTACCTGCTGTTAAAGACCATCTCAGGTATGCCTTCCTCAGTTGCTCAACAGTATGGTATGTTGTTTCAATCTATATCTATAGGTATTGCAATAATGTGGTTGATAGCGCATAAGCTTGGAAATAGTAATCACTTTATTACATTCCTTCGGGCTCTCGTTCTAATGGCAGTTATTTGTCTGTTAGGCGAAATATCCTACTTCGGACTGGACTTTTCGCAGCAGACCTTCCAAACCCTGACAATGTCAATTATGTCGGTATTCGTAATTCTGCTTGGCTTTGTCCTAACCGGCTGGCGATGCCGAATTCGTTACAGCAGCTTACGATTTGTGTTATATCTTGCCTTCTGGATTATAGCGGTCTGTCTTGTGAGCATGTTGGTGGTTTTCTTAGCTGTATCGATTATTAAACAAATGAATATTTCCATTTCTTCAGTATTGATTATGATCCCCATAGTAGGCCTGATTGTTGGCGCCTGTCTATATGTGATTGTATTTCCCTTTATGATTCTGGCTTTTTACAGTCCCTTTTTCCGTGAACGATTTTATGCCTGTTTGAGACTCAAATCAATGACCGCAACGGCTGCGCAGTCTAATACAAACGAACACATTGAACCATAATGTCCACAAAAAACAGTACGCCTTTTTATCAGTGACTATGCAGGTTCTTTAATAGTGCAGGATATTGTGAACCGTGCGGCATATGGCAATAGCTGCAGCCTTCTTTAGTCTGCGAAAGGGCAGAGCCTAAGAATTCTAATTTGTCAAATCCGGTTCCCATGGATTTCGCAGGAAAAGACAGGCCTTCAGGCGGCTGGCCATCGTGACAGGTCAGACAGAATTCCGTACGTGTACCCGTCCAGGGATCAGTCCCGCCGGAATCCGGATCGATCAGACTTACGACACCGCTGAGATGTTTGCTGTTGTCATGGCATAACAGGCAGTGTTTATCCGTAATCTCACCGGAAATGTGCTTCGAAGCCATACCAAACTCTCCTTTGGCGCCAACGATTTGCCTGCGGCCATATACCCCTTGGCGGGGATGGCAGTCGGCACAAACTTCATCCTTCTGGCCAAAGTCATCGGTGCCTACTTCTCCTACATGGCAGTACTCACAGTTCTCATCTTTTATGTGGTGATAATCCGATACACCGTGACAATCAATACACCCCTCTTGATGAGGCAGCTCAAAATCAATTGCAAACTTACCCGAACTGAGTTTACCTTTCCAAACCGGCCTTGTGGAAGCCGGCTCGATTTGGGCTAACATATCGTCATTGACTTCGTTCTTATACACAGCACTGAATTGCCCGGCCGCTAATGCCGCCTGGTCATCGAGAGCAACGACTTTACCTTCGATTTCGGCTTCAAATGCTTTCCCAGGAGCAATCCTCTGGATCGGATTACTGTTCCTCGAACGCGACCGACGACCACTGCCGGCTTTAATGCTCAAAGCCTGCCCGCTGCTATTAACAATTTCAATGTTTTTGGCGGCATCGGCTGCCTTGTAATAGAAGTTAATTGGGTTGTCTGTCGTGTTCTCAAATTTTAATTTGGCGACCACTACGTCTCCGACCATCAATTTTTCCGGGTCGATAGTTAGCCCGCAGCGTAAACCGTTAACCGTCTGTCCCCATTGCGGCACCGGTGGCGGCGGCATCCGCCCGCCGTTGGCGCTAAGCTTTTTCAGCACTCTTTCAACAGGAGGAATTCTGAAATCAAACGGGCCAGGCCCTGCATAAAAGGCAACCTTGCCGTCAATATCAGTAATGGTAACACGGACCGGCCAGGCCTTATAATCGTCATTGACCTTGCCGTCCATACCGTCTATGACCATAGGTATAGTAAATTTATACTTGGCAACACACTCGCTCGCAAGAATGGTCCTCTCTTCAAGGTTTTTTGGTCTGCCGACGATGCCCGTTTTGTTGCCCTCTCTCAACATTTCAGGGTGGGCTTCTCGGATATAAACAATCAGGAACTCGATATCTTCATTGTAC
>JAVVFI010000577.1:0-2210 GCA_032250555.1 Sedimentisphaerales bacterium | reverse complement strand
GTGCGAAACTGCACTATGTATATTTTGGTGACAACTTTGACGAAGTGGACAATGCTTCCGTAGCACTCCCCCAGGGAACTGCGACCTTCAGGCCTCCAGGCCCGCTTAAAAGAGCCACGACTTACTACTGGCGTGTCGATGAGTTCGATGTTGGCGAAACGTTTAAAGGTGACGTCTGGAGCTTTACTACCGAAGGCGCCGTCAGCAGCTCAAACCCGGTTAATGGCGCTGTGGATGTATCGCAAACACCTGCTCTCACATGGACACCGGGACTTGGTACTTCACACGAAGTTTACTTCGGTGCCGATGCTGCCTCTCTGGAATTAAAAAGCAGCGGCAATCTTGGTTCCGAAAGCTATGAACCCGGACAGCTTGAATGGGACACCACATACTACTGGCGTGTCGATGAAGCTGATAATGCCAATGCCGACAGCCCATGGACAGGCCCCCTCTGGAGCTTCACCACGGCCAACTTCCTTATCATTGACGATATGGAAGCATACAATGACCTTAATGAAGAAGAGCCCGACAGCAACAGGATATTTCTTGCCTGGGTGGACGGATTTGGAGTCCCGACAAACGGATCTCTCGTCGGCTATGAAACTGCTCCTTTTGCCGAGCAGACCATCGTCAACAGCGGGAATCAATCTATGCCGATGTATTACGACAATGTCGCCGTTAAATCCGAGGCGACTTTGACATTAACTTCCAATCGTGACTGGACAGTGAACGGTGTTGACACTCTAACAATTTGGTTCAGAGGTGAAGCATCCAACGCCGCTGAGACTTTGTACGTTGCTCTTAACGGTAACGCGAGAGTCGATAATGATAATCCTGATGCAACAACGGTAACAAGCTGGACTGCGTGGAATATCCCCTTGCAGGCCTTTGCCGACCAGGGCGTAAATCTTGCCAATGTCAATTCGATTACTCTTGGCCTTGGCTCGGGTACCGGTGGTACAGGTACGATGTACTTCGACGATATCAGACTGTATCCGCCTGCACAGTAAACAGCTATTGGCTATTGACTAAAATTGCAGATACTGCAATTGATTTGTAAATTCGGGGCCTGTACCTATTAGGTACAGGCCCTTTTTTAAGATTGAATATTCTAAGATTACACTTCCCCGCGAAGAATAAATTTACGAGGAATGGTTTTTTCTTGACGGGAATATAGATAATGTAGTATATAGGTATTTAAGTGAAACATATTCTTGCGCAGCCGGGCTTCTGTGGATTTTGATCGCCCTAATAGGTGCGATTCTTGAAATTGTTCAACAGAGGAGGATTTTAGCATTCCAGTTATCAACCTATATTTATCTTAAAGGAGGACTGTTATGTGTAAGAAATTGATTTATTTAATTTCTTTTGCTCTGGTTTTGGACCTGACAATGAATGCAGCCGAAGCCGCCGATCCCGGTCTTGTCGGCTGGTGGAGGTTTGAGGAGGGTTCCGGCACCACTGCCTATGATTCAAGCGGTAATGGACTCGACGGTACTCTGGTGGGCGGCGCTACCTGGACAGATGGCCGCATCGGCGGAGGTATTGAACTCGATGGAACAAGCGGTTATGTCTCCGTACCCGACTTTGAACTCACCACAGATTCCATAACTTTTGTGTCCTGGGTCAACGGCTGGAAAGGAGCAGATTGGGCGCCGCTTATATCCTCCCGCGAGGTAGGCCAATGCGAAATGATCTTTAGTGACGACGATACCTTGCGCTACGTCTGGAACGATGATTCAGCGGCCACATGGGGATGGACCGGAGGCCCTGTCATTCCACAGGATACGTGGGCGATGTTAGCCGTAACGATTGATCCTGATAAGGCAGTCGCGTATGTTTATACTGATAATGGAGGTCTCACACAGTCCACCAACGCGATTGCCCACATCGAAGAGACTGTCGGCGCCCTGCAGATTGGCTATTCTTATGATCCCAGATATGTCCGCGGTATCATCGACGAGGCCGCGGTATTTGACCGGGCGCTCACTGAGCAGGAGATTATGGGTCTTGTCCTTGGTATTGGTGAAGGATATCCGTATGCTTCCATCTCCTCACCAAAAGATGGTTCCCTGATTATGGATACATGGGTAAATCTCGGCTGGCGAGCGGGTGATTTTGCCGTCTCACACAATGTGTACATCGGCGATAATTTTGATGCCGTGGACAGCGGCGCCGAAGACACCTTCATCGGAAATCAGGCCGATACT
>JAVVFI010000576.1:0-2218 GCA_032250555.1 Sedimentisphaerales bacterium | reverse complement strand
CTATGATTGGGGTAATGAGTGTGCTTCGTGATATTGTGCGGGAAAAGCCTGAATATGCTTTCGTTGATGAAATCCGCAGGCAGAAGGCCCGCGATGCTGTTCAGAAAGGAATCGAATGTATTTTGAAGTGCCAGATAGTCGTTGATGGCAAGAAGACGGCATGGTGTGCCCAGCATGACGAGAAGACATTGGTTCCGAGAAAGGCCCGCAGTTACGAATTAGCATCGATTAGCGGGTCCGAATCTGTAGGTGTTGTCAGGTTTTTGATGAGTATCGATGAGCCCGCACCGGAGATTATTGAGGCTGTACGAAGTGCGGTGGGCTGGTTTCGTAAGGCCGGGCTTGAGGGGGTAAGGCAAGTTCGGAAAGAAGATAAGTCGAAACCGGGCGGCTGGGACAGGATAGTTGTTAATGACGCATCGGCTCCTGTGATATGGGCCCGGTTTTATGAAATTGGAACCAATAAGCCTATCTTTTGCAGCAGGGACGGTATACCGAAAGCGACGCTTGCTGAGATTTCACATGAACGCCGCACAGGATACAGTTGGCTTGGATATTACGCGACAAGCCTTCTGGCTAAGGACTATCCGGCGTGGCAAAAAAAGTGGATTCCGGAAATTAATGTAACTCGGTAGATCAGGACAGAATAGTGCCAATGAATAAAGAGATAATAAGAAAACGTGTCAGGGCGATTCGACGGGAGCTGAGTAACAGGGACATCGATTGCCTTATAGTAACAAAGCCGGCCAATGTAACTTATACGACAGGATTTTTAGGTGATGATAGCTGGGCTGCGATTACACGGGGCAAAGTTTATTTGCTAACCGACAGTAGATACACCGAACAGGCCCCGGAAGAATGTCCGGACTGTATCATTGTTGAGCGTACCGGCCTGATGCCTGAAGCGGTGGGTAAACTGGTAAGAAAATTAAAATCGGTGCAGGCGGTGACTGTGGGAAAGTCACTTTCTCTGGCGGCTTTCGGGGCATTGAAAAAACAAGTGAAAGTCCGTGTTAAGACGGTTGCAGATGTTATTGAAAATATCCGCGGCAGTAAAGACTCCGTGGAAATCAAGACTATAGAATCTGCTGCTTCAATATCAACTAAAGCTCTTGGAAAGACCCTCCGCTATATAAAGCCGGGCGTAACCGAAAGCGAATTAGCGGGGATGCTTGATTTTCAAATTCGCAAACATGGTGCGACCAACAGTTTCGAGACGATAGTTGCCTTTGGTCCAAATGCGTCCCGGCCTCATCATCAGCCGGGTGGAAAGAAGCTCAAGCAAAAAGATACTGTGCTGATTGATTTCGGAGCTAAGTACAAGGGGTACTGCAGCGACATTACCAGATGTTTTGTAATTGGACGACCGACTGCTTTTTATACGAAGGTTTACGATGTTGTCGAACAGGCCCAGGCGGCAGCGATAAAAAAGATAAAGGCCGGTGTAAAAATGAATGAAGTGGATGCTGCCGCACGAGAGGTGATCGACAAAAGCGATTTGCCGGTTTATGGTCATGGTACAGGACACGGTCTGGGGCTGGAGATTCATGAATCGCCTTTCCTCAAAGTCGGAGCTAAGGGCATACTCAAAGCCGGCCAGGTTATTACTATTGAGCCTGGTATATATATTCCGGGAAAACTCGGTGTGCGAATAGAAGATGATGTTCTTGTAACCGAGGACGGCTGTAGGATATTAACCCGTAAATGTCTGCATTCGCCTCTGCTGCTTAGCAGCAAAAGATAAATATTTGTTTACCTGAAAAAACAATAAGTTATAATAAAGGCACTTCTTAACGAACGCCAAAACAGGAGGTAATTATGAAAACAAAATGGGTATTTCTGTTAGTAGCAATAGTAATTTTATGCAACATTCCGGAAGCAAACGGCCAGGTGCGGTTTCGGAAAATCGTAGTGGATACAACTTTCCGGGCCGAGGGAGTTGCAGTAGGGGATGTCAACCATGACGGCAGAATAGACGTCCTTGCCGGCGATGTATGGTACGAAGCGCCAAAATGGAAAATGCACGAAATCCGCCCGGTAGGTAAGTATGACGGAACAAAAGGCTACAGCCAGACCTTCGCTAACTTTGCACAGGATGTAAACGGCGATGGATGGGTCGATTCTATTATCATAGGGATGCCCAGTGAGCCGTGCTGGTGGTATGAGAATCCAAAGAACAAACCCGGTCACTGGAAGAAGCGAATGGTTGTCGATAGCG
>JAVVFI010000575.1:0-2220 GCA_032250555.1 Sedimentisphaerales bacterium | reverse complement strand
CCATATCAAAACGACCGCCACCCATGTTGCAAGGGCAAACAATGCGCCGATTGTATAATAAGGCCAGAGACCCAGCGCAATGCCAAAACTGGTTGCAACACCTTTACCGCCTTTGAATTTTAAATATATCGGAAAGATATGACCTAAAACAGCCGAACAGCCCACCAGCAGCCATAACAGGAGCATAACAACGCCCGCCGGTTCGGCAATGAACATTATCGCCAGCATTGGAACCATGCCTTTCAGCACATCGAGCGCAAAGCAAACATAGGCCCATTTCCTGCCAAGTGCTCTCGAAACGTTGGTCGCCCCGATATTACCCGAGCCTATCGAACGCAGGTCCTTGCCGTGTGCTTTTGCAATGAGCAGTCCGAACGGTATCGAGCCGAGCAGATAAGCTCCTATAACGGCAGGTATGAATATTAAATACATTATTGTCCGCCTTTCCTTTGCAATATCAATTCATAAACATCTGCCAATTGTTTGGCTGCTCGGCGGATGGAGATTTCTTCTACTATTTTATCTTCAGTAATATCTTGTGAGGCTTTTTCAATATTATTTGTATCTGTGAAATAAACAATCGCCTCGGTTAATGCTGATATGTCTTCGGGCTTATCTATTACTTTACCATGTCGGTCGTTCACGAATAAATCGATCGCACCGTTGAATCTCGTGGTTATCACCGGATTACCCATCGCTAATGCTTCGAGAATATATCTGCTGGACGGGTCATAAAAAGTCGGCAAAACAGCAACATCAGTTACTGACAGGGCGTTTTCAATGTGCCTGACCTGACCTAAGAAAATAACTTTTTTGTGGATTTTAAGACCTCTTGCAATTTGGCGGTATTTGTGTGCATGACCTTTACCGGCCACGATTAAATAGCTTTTTCGTTCTGTATTGTACCTGTCCGCTGCTCCCATTGCTTTTATTAAAACACCCAATCCCTTTAATCTGAAATTATTTGCTGCGAACAGGAAAAGGACCGGATTGTCTGCTTCTTTCAGTCCTAATTTACCTAATATTTGCGTGCGAAGTCTGTCGGTTTGTTTTGTGTTAATGTGCTTGTCTGTTTTTACACCGTTGGGTATGACCACTATCCGCTGAGCATTAGTTCCGTAGTGCTGCTTAAACTGCTCTGCGACATATTCCGAAAGTGCCGCTATTACAGGTCCGTCCGGTCCCGAAGCGAGTTTGCGCTCCGCACGAAGAAGTGTGGAACGCCGAAAATTGGTAAAAGCCGTCAGCTTCTTATAATATTCGAGCACTTTGCTTTGATAGCTGGCCGCGTTACGGAAAATAGACTCGGCATAAGCTCCGCCCCGGGGCTGATACACATCGGCAAAATCGAAAGGTAAAACACTATGAATCAGACAATACTGATTTTCTGTAAAATGTTTCTTTAATGCTTCTGCGAAGGTAAAGTAATCGGTGCGCCTGCCGGGTTTATCCTGGCATAGAATATGAATATTCTTGGCTTCTGTCTGTCCTTTTGCCGCAAGTAGATGAACTTCAAAGCCGAGCCCCGACATTGCCGCTGTCAGTTCGAAAACAGAACGTTCCGCTCCCCCAAGCGCCGTATTTGTCCGTTCTATAATAATCGCGACTTTTGTTTTCATTGCAGGATTATAAACCCAATCTCCTCAACCTGCAAACGGTACTACTCTGCCGTGCTTGATATCGTGCCGTGCCATCTGCTCTGCTTTATTTATTACTTTACGAATAAATGCCTTGTCTTTTCTTCTCAGCCTGCTTTGACCGGCGTAAGTCATATAAAACCGCATCCGATCGGTCTTCGAAAAAAACTTGCCCGGTGACGAATAATAAACCTGTGCTATATCTTTTATCTGAAATCGCCGGCGCATTAGAACCGGCTTAAAAACACGTGCCAGGTCTATCAGATAAAATTTACCGCTTTCGCCGTAGAATATGTGTGCCAGGTAAAGGTCTCGATGACGATAATTTGTCTTGTGAAATTTTTTGATGAAGGTTGCCGCCTGAATGATAAAATCTCTTCGTTGTTTCAGTTTTTCTTTTGTAGCCGGCCCGTCAAAGTACTCTGGTAATTTTCGTTCCAGGGATTCGGCGTCCGGAACTTTTTCGCTTATTACGAAGCTCCTTGTTTCGAATAAAGCGTTGCGTTGTTCGCCGTATGAGATAGCTTTTGGGGTATTTATGCCTGCCGCCGTCAGTTTATTTGCCGCATCGAACTCATGAAAA
>JAVVFI010000574.1:0-2233 GCA_032250555.1 Sedimentisphaerales bacterium | reverse complement strand
ATAGGTGCAGGTATTTTACATGAAATAAAACAAATGCGTGATGTTATCCCGGGCGTATTATCTCACCACGAGCGAGTTGACGGCAGTGGATATCCGGATGGCTTGAGTGGTGAGCAGATACCGATGACGGGGAAAATTGTTGGATTAGCGGACAGTTTCGATGCAATGACTTCGAAGCGAACTTATCGTGATGCAATGACTGTAGAGCATGCACTTGAAGAGATAGAAAAAGGATTAGGTACACAATTTGATGAAAAAATAGGCAGGATATTTCTCGACAGTGATATCGGGCTGCTGTGGGACATGATACAAAATGGTTTCAACAATATTTACCAAAACGGCGACTTTGTGGAATATGGTGCCGCGGCTGTGGGAACATTAATCGGATGAAAATTAAAATACAAGATTATAACGAGGTTACGGTTGTTGAACTGCAGGGTGAACTGGACGGAGATGATGTCGAGTTCTTCCAAAGTACTATCACTGATATAATCTCAAGATGCAAAGTCAGCGTGGTGCTGGATATGAGTGGGTTGGGATTTATTGATGGTGAAGGGTTGGAACAATTGTTATGGGCGCGGGACTATTGTAGCCAAAACAAATGTGAGCTTCGATTAGCGGGACTTGATGAAAACTGTATGAGAATTCTTGAAATAACTCGGCTCGAAAAAGAGTTTAACCACTACGCGGAACTTACAGAGGCGGTAAAGAGTTTTGTGTAGAAATATATACCTTCTCGTGTTTCTATTAACGGAGTCTTAAAGAATTAGGAAAAAGCTATGAGTCAAATAGCTGTGGAAAATAAAATGCAGCTTGGGCAGTTACTGCTATCGCGTGGTGTTGTAACTAATGAGCAAATTGAACAGGCGCTGGCTGAACAGAAAGAAAAAGGCCATCGTAAGCTGCTCGGTGAGCTTTTGGTGGAGATGGGTTATTGTACGGAGAATCAGATAGCCTCAGCACTCGCAGAGGGTTATGGTGTTCCGTATGCTCAGGTTGGTCCGAAAATATGTGACACAAAAGCTATTGAGATTTTACCGAGAGAATTCATCGAAGAATATGTTGTCCTGCCGCTGTTTAAGGTTCATGATGTTCTAACTGTAGCTGTTAGTGAACCGACAAATGTTTTTTTAATAGATGAAATAGAGCGGATAAGCGGTTGTAAAGTTCAGATAGTATGTTCAACAAGTAAAGACATCAAAGCAACTCTGCAGACATATTTGCCGGCTGCCAATGTCTTTGTCATTGACGATATAATCGATGATGAGGGTTTGGAAGATTTTACATTGATAGAAAACATTACGCAGGATATAAGTGACCTTGAGGAAGTGGCCGGACAATCCCCTGTCGTAAAGCTGGTTAATTATCTGCTGTATAACGCCGTGCGGGAAAATGCCAGCGACATTCACATAGAGCCGGATGATAAAAAACTCCGGGTTCGCTACAGAGTCGATGGCCGGCTGTATGAGAAGATATGCCCACCTTATCAAATGCAAGCGGCGATAGTTTCACGTGTTAAAATTATGGCTGAATTGGACATTGCCCAGAGACGGCTGCCTCAGGACGGCGGTATACATGTTTTAGTGGAAGGCAGACCGATCGATTTACGCGTATCGGTTATGCCGGGAAACTTTGGCGAAAAAGTAGTGATTAGAATTATCGATCCGCAGAAGGTTCTTTTCAGTCTTGAATCACTGGGATTTACTTATGGAAATCTCAAGTTGTTCAGGAAGGTAATACAATCTCCAAACGGTATAGTTTTGGTTACAGGTCCGACCGGATCAGGTAAAAATACTACTCTTTATGCGGCGCTTGTTGAGCTAAACAGTGATGAGGTGAACATCTGCACTGTGGAAGATCCTGTGGAGTGCAATATTGAGGGAATAAATCAATTCCAGGTAAGCGAAGGGGCGGGTTTTGAATTTTCTACAGCCCTGAGAAGTTTATTAAGACAGGACCCGGATATAGTTATGGTTGGAGAAATTCGAGATAAAGCCACAGCAAATATCGCTGTTCAGGCAGCACTGACAGGTCATCTGGTTCTATCGACTCTGCATACAAATGATGCTCCCGGAGCAGTAACTCGTTTGCTGGATTTGGGTGTTGCGCCTTACCTTTTAAGTGCTTCTCTTATTGCGGTCTTGGCCCAGCGGCTTGTGCGGAAAATATGTCCAAATTGCAAGACGGAGTACGAACCGCCCACAAGCATAAGGAAGGTTGTTGAAAAATCAGG
>JAVVFI010000573.1:0-2235 GCA_032250555.1 Sedimentisphaerales bacterium | reverse complement strand
GGCTTCTACGCAGCCGATGGAAACGCGGGGGAGACCTCGGCCAAGGCCGGCAATAAATGGCGTGTGAATTTCACGCCCGATAGCGAGGGCCAATGGCGGTACAAGGCGTCGTTTCGGAAGGGTGACAATGTCGCCATAAATCCGGAACCGGAGGCCGGAGCACCTACGGCGTTTGACGGCGAAACGGGGGCATTCCATGTATCGAAGACCAACAAGAAGGGGCGGGACTTCCGCGGTAAAGGGCTGCTGCAGTATGTCGGGGAGCACTACCTTAAACACGCGGGTAATGGCGAGTATTATCTTAAGGGCGGTGCGGACAGTCCGGAGAACTTTTTGGCTTATGACGAGATAGACGATACCTATGACGCGGACGCGGGATCAGGAAGCTATAGTCATATCGGCGGTTTTATCCATCAGTACAAACCACACGTGCGGGATTGGCGGGCTGGTGATCCAACCTGGCGGAACGGTAAGGGTAAGGGCATCATCGGCGCATTGAACTACCTCGCAGGTGAGGGGATGAACAGCGTATATTTCCTGACCTACAATCTGGATGGCGGTGACGGCAGGGACACGTGGATGTGGACGGACGTGAACGAGCGAGAACGATTCGACTGCAGCAAGCTGGACCAGTGGGAAATCATCTTCGATCATATGGACCGGCTGGGTATCATGCTGCACGTGGTGACACAGGAGACGGAAAACGACAGGAAACTGGGCGGGTCTGCGGGATTGAATCCGGTTCGTAAGCTGTACTACCGTGAACTGGCGGCGCGGTTCAGCCATCACCTGGCGGTGATCTGGAATCTCGGCGAGGAAAATAACACACCCGACAGGGACCGCAAGGAAATCGCCGCGTATATTCGCGAGATGGATCCATACGACCATCCCATCACTGTACATACACACAATGACAGGGCACTAACATTCTATGATGGAATCCTTGGTGATGACAACTTCGAAGCAACCTCCATCCAGGGTGATATGGCCAACTATAATCGTGAGGCGGTCACTATGAGACAACGCTCCGCAGAGGCCGGACGAAAGTGGGTCATCTTTGGTGATGAGCAGTCTAAAGCCAGCCATGGTGTCGTCCCCGATGCCAATGATCCGGCCCATGATATTCCCCGGAAACAAGGGCTCTGGGGTAATCTGATGGGCGGCGGTGCAGGGGTGGAATGGTATTTCGGGCATCAGTTCCCGCATATGGATATAAACTGCGAAGACTGGCGATCGCGCGACATCATGTGGGACCAGACGCGCTATGCGCTCGAATTCTTCCATGACTATCTGCCCTATTGGGAGATGGCTCCGGACAATGCGTTGGTTTCGGCAGAGAAGGCCTACTGCCTGGCCAAATCCGGACAGGTATATGCTATCTTCCTGCCCGAAGGCGGGAGTGCGGAGCTGAAAGTAGAGAGCGGAAGATATTCCGTGCAATGGTACAACCCCAGAGCCGGCGGCAGGCTCATGCGCGGAAGCGTGAGGCGAATCACCGGGCCTGGAGCGCAATCCATCGGCGAGCCTCCAAAAGAGAGCGATAAGGACTGGGCCGTTTTAGTGCGCAAAATAACGCGTCTCAGATAGTTGCAGGATGAGCCAAAGCTCATCGGTGTATATTGGAATACCGATAAGTTTTAATCGATGTCAGCGATATCGCTTTGAGGTTTGCCGACGAGATGGATTCTGTTTTTACCACTGCGTTTTGCTTCCAGCAGCGCGGTGTCGGCCTGTTGAAAAAGCTCCTGTATTGTCGAACCATCGCGCGGGAAACTTGCCAACCCGCCGCTTATCGTCAGGACTCCTTTGCCCTCAGGGCCTAATCCTGCAAGCGGGGTAAGTTCGGAATTTTCCAATTCTCTAACGAACCGCTTGGCAATAAAAACAGCTTCAGTAGGATGGTCGGCCCTGGCGAATCGTCTCTCATCAGGAGCACCGGCCGGTTTGGACTGCGGATCATCCCAGAAAATAACTGCAAACTCGTCACCGCCAATACGGCCGACAACATCATGGCTGCGACAACAACGCTGCATTAAAACAGCGGCCTGTTTTAATACCTCGTCACCAACAGAATGACCGTAAACGTCATTGTAATGCTTGAAGTTGTCGATATCAAAAATAAGCAGTGTTACACGCCCATTTTCCTTAATGGCATGTTCTATAATTTGCCTGGAAAATTCCCTTATATACCTTCGATTCTTCAGGCCAGTCAAATCATCCTCTGTAGCCAGCTTT
>JAVVFI010000572.1:0-2247 GCA_032250555.1 Sedimentisphaerales bacterium | reverse complement strand
CTCATTTTGGCGAGATAGGCGGGGAGTGGGACAGAGAATTAGGGACGGTGGTCGAGCCCTGGCGTTTGAGTATCTGGCGATGGAAGTATGACAGAAGAAATAAGGAACTTATACTGTCATCGCGCGGGACATTTTTCCGAGTTATCCTGCTGCCTGAGAATCCTACGCCAGAAGTTGTTATTTCAGAAAAGCTTTGGGAATTGAAGCAGAAGGACGATATTATAATTGTCGGTGGTAGTCCCAAAGCAAAACCATAGAGGAATAAAGTCATGGATTTTGTAGATGAACATCAGAGCGATATGGTTCGAGAGACCATATCCAGAGGCCGCCGGATAATGATGGCAAACCGGTTTGTTTTAGGCGGGTTGGTGTGGGGGACGGTCTGCTTCGGTGTGTGGCTCGTGCTTTGTTTTATGGACAACCTTTTACATTTTCCGCCCGGATTACGGCTGGCGATTGTTTTGGCGTGGGCAGGTTTGATTATATACGAATTCTGGAAGAATATACTTACGCCGATTTTGCAGATAGAAGGGCTTGAGGGAACGGCGTTGCTTCTGGAGCGTGAACATAATGTGCCGGAAAACATGCTGATTAATGCTCTTTGTTTCGAGAGACGTAAATTTAACTCGGAAGAGAAACCATTTGCCGAGCGAACAATAGGGACTGCCATTTCCTTAATGTCAACAGCGGACCTGAAAAAACTGTGGGACAAGGCGAGAATAAGAAAATGGCTGATAGCTTTTTTGATTATCATGCTTTTGTGGATGATATATGGAATCGGTCAAAGCCGTTATGTGGTTAACGCCTTTGCGAGGTTCATGCGACCTTTGTCTGATGTCCCGCCGGCAGGTTCAGTGGTGCTGAAGGTTACACCGGGCAGCGACGTAACAATTGCAGAGGCTGATGATTTGATTGTGTCGGTTGAAGTAAAAGGCAGCGGAGGCGGCGGAGAGCTGCGGAGCTATCCGGAGATTGTCTGGATGGATGGAGCGGAGAACATAAGTACGGAAAAGGATATAGGTAAAAGTGCAACCATGCAGGCGGTGGGCAGCAAAAAGGGAGTTTTCAACTATACTTTTTCAGCGGTGGAGAGGCCTTTTGCGTTTCGTGTTTTCGCGGCGGATACTTACAGTTCCAGTATAAAGGTAATGGTCAATACGGTACCGAGGGTAAAAGAGTCACAGTTTCATGTTTCACCTCCTGCTTATACGGGTCTGGAACAGGTCAGTAGTATAGGTCCGCCGGAGACACTCTCGGGACTGGTCGATTCACAAGTTGTTGTGGATGTGAAGCTGGACAAGCAAGCTGAAGGTCTGTGGTGGAAGACGGCGGATAAAACGATTGAGTTTAAGAATGTTGACGGTATCTGGCGTGCTGAAACGCAGTTAAAAAAGTCCGGCTCGTACCAAATCGAGGTCAAAGGGCCGGAGAGTGACAGGCGTATTACCATCGCTTCCGGAGCTATTCTGCTGCAACAAGACAGTGTGCCGGAAGTTGAATTTGTTGATACCGAGCAAAATCTTACTGTAACTCCGGGAGAAAGGCTAAAGTTTGACGTACAAGCCAGTGACGATTTTGGAATCGGCCAGATATATGTAACACTTGGACAGATGCGGGCGAACAGCCAAGTGGAAACAATACAACAGTGGGAATACGAAGGACCGCCAGGAAGAAAGGAGCAGGTGGCTGAAACTCTTCGGTTGAGTGTTGATGCCGGTGTGTTCAAGCCGGGTTCGGCTTATGTTCTGCAGGCGTTCAGTAAGGATTTCAGCCCACTGAAGCACATAGGTCAATCGCAGCCGGTGACACTTCAGGTCAAATCATTAGATGAGCTGACGATTTCTGCCGATGACCCACAAAGAACTGCTTTTGCGGCGCTGAACAAGGCTATTGAGGCCCAGCAGACGGCCCTGGGAGTAACGGAAAATGTGTTGACTAATCTGGATGATGTAATTGATAAAAACAGGAAAGAAGCGGAAAATATTGAGAACCTGCAGAAGCATCAAGGCGAATTGAACAAAAAGCAGAAACTTGTGGGTGATTTTATGACTGAGGCCTGGAAGGTATCGTCGCTTCCGCGGCCGAGGTTTGTGAATAAACTTGTTGAATTCAGAGATGGTGAGCATTCGCGAATAATGGAGAAAATAGAAGCGATTGTTGAAGCCGAATCAAAGGATAAAGTTAACCGGCCGACTGATAAGTCCGTTGTTTCTCGTTCACTTGGGTCCGTCGAAAAACTTCAAGCCT
>JAVVFI010000571.1:0-2256 GCA_032250555.1 Sedimentisphaerales bacterium | reverse complement strand
ATATCTTCGTTTCGCTCTTTGTGTCGGGCATAGGTCTCATGCACTGATGACATAATGACGTTTAACCAGCCGAAGTTTCTGTTGGCAGAGAGAAAGGCCGCCTCCAGGGTACCCGCCGGATATTCCACCGACTCCGGATCAGCCAGCGACTCTTTGATGTGATTCACATAGCGGCTCACATCGGTAACCTGATTCGGTTCTATTGTTACACTGCTGGCGCGACGCAAGTTCGGACCGATCTGAATTTGGTCCCTCATACCCAGAGAGCAAAGCAGAAGGAAATTCACATACGGGTGCTGACTGCGCCAGTTTTCGTGCTTGATAACCTCGGAGACCATCAGCAGGTATTCATCATCAATGTTGGACGGTCTGTCATCACGAAGACCCCGTTTAAGGTCACCGGGAGTTTCAACTTCGTCCACGATTATCCAGAGATGTTTGATCCCCTTGGGCTTGAGAATCTCCATCGCGGCATCGAGTCTTGCGGAATAATCCAGCTCTTTGTTTTTCACGCAGGCAGTCAGCTGATCAAGCGGAATGCCCTTGGCATGGAGGGCATTGGTGATATCCGTGTAAAGTGCTTTGACTCCACCAGATTTCACATCACATTCAAGAGTCTGCCGAAGGGATTCAACGGTGAGCCGGGCAACCCAGGTCGGGGCATCAAGCTCATCATCACATACGGAACTGTAGCGGATATAGACCGGCAGGACGCCATCGTTCAGGGCTGGTTCGAGCACCCGTGCTTTTTTTTCTTTTCGGTTATAAGGAGCGACCACATATTCGTGTTCATTCAACAGCCACTCGTCAATCTGTCCGGTTGCCTCTCCAATAAGCTCGTAGCCAAGACGGGTCTTACCAAGACCCCAGTCTCCAAATGCCACGAAAAATCCTGCAATATCATGAGCTTGACCATCCCAGAACGAACGCCGGAACTGGTGCAGAGCGTTAAATACCTGATTTTGTCCAACCATGCAGAAGCTGGGTGGATAAAGCGCGACTCCTTTTGCTGCCCAAGGTTTCATAATCATTTTACTGTTCCTCCGCGAGGTTGTTATTCGTTTTAATCCCGATAACCGTCCCTCTTGCGGACGGTGTAAATTCAATTTTCAATCGACGGCAGTTACTATCACCAAACAGGCCGCGTCCCATGCGGGGCTGGCCAGTGTGATAGGATTCAATGACCAGACGGTCGTCATACATGGCCTTACGGGCAAACCGGTCCAGAGCATCCTCCCGCTCTTCAACAGGCGTCCGACACAGCTCGCCGAATTTGTCCGCAAGGGCACTATAAATGGTGTATCCTTCGCTGTCCTTGGTTTGCTGCAAAGCCTCAACGAAGAGATCATCCATTGACCTGCCTTGTTCGTCGCCTGTAATGGATACCCCGAATGATTCAAGAACGTCATGGCCAAGCCCCCGGGCAGCAGACTCTGTATCAACGGTCCAGCCATTGCCTTCTTCACTGAAAATTTCGATATAGAAAAGCAGACCAAAGCTCTTCTTAATGGCTGCTGAGAGATCTTTTACTGAAGGCTGGTCGACACGTATGCCGCACCATTCAACAGGCAGGCTCAAGCCGTGTTCCGACAGTTCCGAAATCCATAAGGGTCCCAGTGCCAAATCGGCATATTCAGAAAGCAGGCTATTGAACTGCTGGCAGTCCTTGGAGGTGATATCCAATCTGGCTTTATCCGGCCCGATAAAAGACATCTGGCTCTTGGGAAATTTATTGAACACGTCCACCTGCAGCAGCCATCCCTTGAGCATCAGCCCAACCAGCAGTCGTGTTCTTGGTTCCCGGAGCAGAAGATTTCTTGCCAGCAAATGAAGCCATCCATCGGCATCAGCGTCATTCTTATAGGATTTTCCCAGTTCTAAGCCTGCTTCAGAAACCACAAATCCTTCATCCGTTTTTCGGATCAAGTCGAGCCCGTTTACGCACAGCCTTTGGCCGAAACGCTCGAAGCCCATAGCGTTGACAATACCATCCGTTCCACGTCCTCGAGGTTTACCATCTTTCTTAAAGGTCAGGGTCGGCGTGATATCGAACAGCTCCTGTTCAATCTCCTGTCGCGTATAAATACGGCCTTCTTCTGCCCGGGCGAGGGCCTCGGGATACTCCTGATACCTTGTCGGGTCATTCCACAGAAATAATTTTGGTAATGCTACCTTCGAGGAGGTGTCTTTTATCTGACTCATGTATTCACCTCCTGCGGTTGATTTTTTTGTAAATGTTTTCTGACCGCTTCAATC
>JAVVFI010000570.1:0-2259 GCA_032250555.1 Sedimentisphaerales bacterium | reverse complement strand
GCGGTTGTATTTGGCGGCACAGTAACCTTCCAATAGAAACTGCCGGACTTGATTTGCCATCGGCTGACGATTCGGCCATAAATGCTGTCATAGTGTCCGGAGGCAAAGGTCAGATCACCGAGAGGCTCCGGCCGAAGAAGTAATCGCTTGAAACCGACGGAATCAGGTGATTGCCTGATGCCGACTATTGAATTCTGAAACCACTCCTGGATATGGCCGAACATGCAGTGGTTCATCGAGGAGCCCGGCTTGTCCCATCTTTCAGAAAGTGTTTTAAAACCAAGTTTTAACATATTACCATAGCCTGGCGCATTAGTACGATTAATCATTCGATAAACCACATCAGAGCGGCCGCCTTGTGCCAATGCCTGTACGAGCATGCGAAAGCAGACCTCACCGGTGCTTTGGCGATATTGAGCTTTTTCGAGTTTTGCGACCAGATTAGCCAGTACATTTTCACGATCTGCTTTGGGTACCAGATCGAAGTAGAGCGCAGTTGCCAGAGATGCCTGAGAACCTGTGGCGACTGAGTATTCATCAGGTTTATAATAGGCCCTGATGAAATCATTTCGTACCTGGCGGGCGAGTTTTTTGAACTCTGCGGCATCCGCTTTTTTACCTGTCCTTTCGGCAACACGTTTAAGAATTCGGATATTATCATACAGGAATGCTGTGGCAGGCAATTCACCCGGCGTAAGCTGAGATGCGCCTTTGTGGCCGTCCTGCGGTGTCCAGTCGTACCAATCTCCTAATCCCGGTTTAACCAATCCTTTTTCGTTCCGTGTGGACGCCAGATAATGAGTATATTTCTTCATGGTATCATACTGCTGTTCCTCTATAGCAGAATCGCCGTACCATTTATATAACAGGTTAGGCAACTGTACGCAGGCACTGCCCCATTCGGGCGATTCAAAGAAGCCGCCACTGAACCGCGTGTACTCCGGCGCGATATCAGGAACCATTCCGCTATCCAGTTGTGACTCAGTCGTGTCACGGCATATTTTCCGGTAAAGGCGATGAACATCACGGTGATAGAGAATCGAAGGCCCCATCAAATGAGCGACTTCAAGCCAGCCCAGTTTTTCACGATGCGGGCAATCTGTTAGAACGCTTTGCAGGTTGCTGCGCACCGAGCGGTCTATCATGGCATTGATATCATTGAGCAGTGGATTTGAGCATTCGAATCCGCCAACCGAAGGCGCTGAGCTTGTGAGGAATTCACTGCCTGCTTCCAGGATTAATGTTCGCCCGGACTGATTCTTGCCATCTTCAGGCCGGTCAACGCCCGAAATATACAGGTACTGGAAGCTGAAATACGTAAACCGGGGGCGAAAGATCTCATCACCTGTGCCCTTAAGTGTATAAGTATAAACGTGACCTTTGTTAAGTGTCCACGGCTCGCCGCGTTTTTCTGCAACTTTAATCACAACCTGGCTGCCGGCGGTTCCTCTTACTTTTATCAGAGGACGAGCGGACAAGTTAGTTCCACAATCAATCTCGTATTGACCATCTTCAAGACGCTGTATTGCCACGGCGGGCAGATAGTCAGCGACCTTAACTGGCGGCGTATACTGAGCAACAAGGTTGCCGCCGGGCCCTTCGCAAACTTTGGCAGCGGACCACTGACGCTCATCAAAGCCTGGTCGGTCCCAACCAACCTGCTCTAATCGTGCATCATAATCTTCACCGCCGTAGATACATGTGAATACGATTGGCCCCAAGGTATATTTCCATGTTTCATCTGAAGAAATTACCTGTGTTGAACCATCAATGAAAGTGACGTGCATTTGGCAAAACAGTTTCGGCGGGCCGAATGAGCCTTTGAATTTCGTGTAACGTCCGCCGGGCACATTGTACATACCATTGCCGAGCATCACTCCGATCACATTATTGCCGGGTTCGAGCATATTCGTTACGTCGTATGAGCTGTAGAGGCACGTCTTATGATAGTTAGTCCAGCCGGGGTCCATTTCGTAATCTCCCGCACGTCGGCCGTTTATGCTCAACTCGTAATGACCTAAACCGCATATATGAATTATCGCATTCTTGATGGATTTATTAAGTCGAACAGATTTCCGAAAGATAGGCAGGGGATCTTTATCGGTTCGATTCGCAGTTATCCATTTGGCCTGCCAATCGTCGCCGGAAAGTAATCCAGTGACGAAAGTTGCCGGCCGGCTCCAGTTTGTCGTTTCACCGGTCTGGTCCCATACGCGAACAGTCCAGTAGTAACGATGAGATGATTGAATAGGAGTCCCG
>JAVVFI010000056.1:0-18521 GCA_032250555.1 Sedimentisphaerales bacterium | reverse complement strand
CTTCCCGATCTCAGTCAAACAGTTATCACATCTTGCACTCCAGCGACAGGAAATAGGTCAGGCCACTTTCAGAAATATATCCTTACAGCCAGGACAAAGCACTAAGATCCAGATTGAGTCCCTGAAGGTTGATCATCTCATCCCATCTTCACAAGCTAAATGGTTGGTTCAAGACATAAAGCCCAATTCGCAGGTTAAATCTGAAACGGATTGGGTAATAGAAGATTACGGCCAGACAAGGCTCTTATCGGATAAAGAGAAACCTGATACCGATAACTGGGTTTCAATCTGGGGAAATATGGTGAAAAACAAAGGCCGCTATCTTGTACCTGATAACGGATTGACTTTGAAGGAGTTGATAAAAGCGGCTGGCTATAACAAAGATAAACTTGCCCAGTCGTATGTAGAGCTAAGCAGGCGAAATCAGCAGGGCAATATCTCAACACGTTTAACTTACAGCCGCAACCTTAAAACACTGCTCAGCGGCGAAGAGTCGGATATCGCTATAAAACCCAATAATTCAGTTTCAGTAAATTATGTCGAACCTTCTAAAAACGGTGTGGAATTCTGGAGTGGATATCATTTCAACGAAATTGTGGAGCTGACGGTCAATGATGACGGTGCAAAAGTAAACATGTTTGCCGATTTGGATACGGGCAAATTTGTTACCTCGCCGGATACACTCAACTACGATGACGTAAATGCCGTCTTGAGATGGATCAAGGATAATGGAGTTGATGTTATGGGGGAAACCGCCCCTGCTGTTCATGGATTGGTTGGTTTTAACATGTATGCCGCACGTGTGGATAATTATTTCTGGGATGCAGGTCCTCAGGAAGTTACCGACAGGCTTATGGTCAGAATCGATGATCCGGTTCTTTTGAGCGTTGAAAATTCTCTCCCTGTAACTTATTTAATAAAAACTTCTAAGTATAAAATGGGAATTCTTCAAATTCTCGGTTTTGCTGAAAATCCCAAAGGCATCAAAATCCGCTACAAACTGCTCGATAAAGAAGCTGCACCTAAGCCCGATGTACGGATTGAGGCTGAACCTGCCTCCGGAAATTGGCAGTATATCGGCGAATCTATACCACCCGATTTCAACGATATGATGATACTTGCAGAGAACGTAAACCTTGGCTCCATCGGTCATGATGCGGAAGGAAAGACATTCATTACTCTGCTACGCGACCGGGAAAAGACAAAGGATAACCAGTATAGATTTGTGCTTTTTAACAAAGCCGGAGATATTCTTGAACCCGATGGACATACAGTTTTAGGCAAGAGTGAAAGATTAGAAGAGAAATTTACTTTCGATGAGCCGTTTATTACCAGGCAGTTAAAAGGTTTCAGATTCCAGACCAGGCCGTTACCTTCATCGGGTTTTGATAGTATTTCATCACAATTACAGAAGGGTGCTTCCAAATTTGTTAAAGATGGAGACCTTTTAATATCTGATCTGGCTCCACCCGGTCGATATGCTGTAGAGCTTGACGGTGTCGATGACTATCTGCTGGTACCGGACAGCCCAAGCTTGAGGTTAGAGCCGCCCTTTACTATCGAGATGTGGATAAAAACCAACTTCCCCCCTGATGCTTCCGAATATCGTGGCGGCTGGGCATTAATTTCAAAGGGTTTCGCAGTCGGCACTCCGAGAGTTTATGTAACCGGTTTCGGAATAAACCTTGATCGTTTTCCAAACGAACCTTCGAAATTACAAATAGATTTCTGCAAAGCGAATAACAGCGGTACGTATTCAGCTACGTATGCCGGTTATCCGCTGACAAATGGTGTTTCCGAATGGTTGCATATTCATCACGTCTTCGACGGTGAATACTACAAATCCACGCCAGGCCATCCGCTGGTAATGGGTAAATTCTTAATCCCCACAGAAAATCCATTCAAAGGCCTGCTCGGAGAGGTGCGTCTCTGGAACGGCGCTCGAACCCGCCAGGAACTACGCCAATACGAAAATGTTGCCCTTGCCGGAACGGAATCCGGGTTGGCTGCTTGCTGGACCTTCGAACAAACCAAAGGTCAATATGCATACGACGTCAGCGGTAATAATAATCACGCCCGCCTTGGAAAGTTTACAGGCCCCGATGAGGCCGACCCCAAATGGATCGACCTGCAGTCACCTTCACCTCAGCCCGATCTTAGAAACGATCCAGAAGGGCGTTAATTAAAATCAGGCCGATTTATTAATCAGGACTTCTAAAAAATGCCGCCGGACTAAAACTCGCTTTCGAACCGGCTGAATTCAAGGCCTGGCAAAATCCTGCATGATACACTTAAACATTTATTGTTAGCCGAAGTTGTAGTGTTTTTTTACCCCCTTGCTGACCTGCCATGTGCATTCGAGGTCAACGGGGAAAACCACAAGGTCGCCCGCCCCGAAGCTTACCGAGTCTTTGCCGTCTGTAACCGTCACCTCGCCTTCGAGCAAAAGGCAGGTTTCTTTTTCCGTGTATGCCCAGTCAAATGTGCTGGGCTGACAATTCCATATAGGCCAGTTCTTGCAGGCTGCTGCCTCTTCTTCTGAAGGTTTTTTCACAATAACATCTTTTATCGTTGGCATATTATTTACTCCTTTTGACTATTACCTATTTAGACAGTATTATACTCTGCGCAGAATATTTTGGAATACACAGCAGGAATTTTTATTATAAGTCAGGACGTTTTGGAGCAAGCACAGTTAGACAAGTTCAGAATCTGGTTCGATGATTATGTGGCGGGCTTTTATGGCGATGATGAAACCGTCAATGCTAATATACAACTCAAAGACGATCACAGCCGCCGGACCTGCAGGGAGATGCTGTATTTGGCCAACGAGTTGGGTCTTGATGAAAATCAAAAGCTCATAAGCGAAACCATAGCACTTTTGCACGATGTTGGAAGGTTCGAGCAGTTCGTTAAATACCGCATGTACAGCGATGCTAAAAGTGTGGACCACTGCCTGCTGGGCCTGGAAGTTTTGGAAAAGAATCGTGTACTTGATGGGGTTGATCTTCATGAAAAGCTGTTGATTCTAAAAGCGATTGAATACCACGGTCGCAAAGATTTACCTCCCGGTTTGGACGGCCAGAGCCTGTTGTTTTCAAAATTGATACGCGATGCTGATAAGCTGGATGCGTACTATGTGGTAATGAAATACTACAAACAATACCGGGAAAATCCGCAGGAGTTCAAGCTTGGCATGGAGCTTCCGGATGAGCCGGGGTACTCGGCAGATGTGATTAATGAGCTGCTGAGTGGCCGATGTCTGGATAACAGACAATTAAGAAAATTGAACGATCTGAAGCTTTCTCTGCTAAGCTGGGTCTATGATGTGAATTTCACATCCACGCTCAAACGAATAAAGCAGCGTGGATATCTGGAAAAACTGCTTGGTTTTTTGCCTGCTGATGAAGATATCGAAAGGGTAAGAGAAAAAATATTTAAATATGTCGATTTTAGAATAGAGCAGGACGAAAAATAATTGATTATTATCTGCTTATCATCGATAATTTGCATGTTAAAGTGCGAACTGTAAATTGAAAGGAATTGTTATGGGGACAGTATTACAGACAAATATAGCAGGTTTTCAGCCGAACCGAGGCAAGGTTCGTGATATATATGATTTGGGCGACAAGCTGCTCATAGTTGCTACCGACAGAATCAGCGCCTTTGATGTGGTCATGGCTAACGGCATACCCAGTAAAGGAATTATTCTTACACAGATTTCAAAGTTCTGGTTTGATTACCTAAGCCCTGATATCGAGCACCATTTAATAAGCGATGATGTAGTAGCTTTCCCTGAGCCGTTTTGCGATAATTCCGAACAGTTGGCCGGACGAAGTATGCTGGTTAAAAAGGTTGATGTCCTACCGATTGAGTGTGTCGTGCGCGGGTATCTTGCCGGTTCCGGCTGGAAAGAATACAGCCAAAGCGGAACCGTTTGCGGTCAAAAGCTGCCTTCCGGCCTTACTCAGTGCCAGAAGCTGCCCGAGCTGATTTTCACACCTGCTACAAAAGCCGAAAGAGGTGAGCACGATGAAAACATCAGCTTCGAACGCTGTGTAGAAATAATCGGCGAAGAAACCGCAAATTATGTTCGGGATAAAAGTAAGCTGATTTTTACAAAGGCCAGCGAATATGCCCGGAGCAAAGGGATAATCCTTGCCGATACTAAATTCGAATGGGGTACTGTCGATGGTAAAATCATTCTGATTGATGAGGTTTTAACGCCTGACTCTTCACGTTTCTGGCCTGCCGACAAATACCAGGTCGGTCGGGACCAGGAAAGTTACGATAAGCAGTTTGTTCGAAATTACCTTGAGAGCATAAACTTCGATAAATCGGGCCCGGGTGTCGAGTTGCCGGATGATATTGGAGCCAAAACCAGTGATAAATATATCGAAGCATACGAACAGCTCACTGGTAACAAATTTGAGGTACCAGTCAGTTGATACTTGAATAGAAGAATCGCAACATTTTACTGGATGCAGCTTTTCGTGCTTGCAGGTGTTCATTTCCTGATTGATGTGTTCGCAAGCATGTTGCCTGCTATCCTTCCGGCAATCCAGGAAGAATTTTCTTTGAGCCTGTCTCAGGGGGGTTATGTTCTGGTTGCGATGCTTCTGACCTGTAATGCTCTCCAGCCGTTTATCGGCCATTTGAGAGCACATAAGCGAAGGCCTTTGTTTTTGCATGTCGGTCTTATTGTGGGATCAGGTATATGTCTGCTGGGCGTTCTGCCGAGGGGAAGCAGTGCCTTTGCTCTAATGATTCTGTTGGCGGTGGTCAGCGGTATTGGAATAGCGATTGTACATCCGGAAGGATTGCGGGCGATTCATACACTTGGCCGGATTCCGCCGGCGGTCAGCACTGCTGTTTTTATGTCGGGTGGTTTTCTTGGATACGCAAGCAGCGGGGCAATCTCCGCTTTTCTTGTCTCTCGATTTGGTTTCAAAGGCTTGTATCCTCTGGTTCTTTGTCCGGTTATTGGTATTGTATTGATGATTTTCCTGAGAATCCGGCTTGCTGTCGAGCGGAAAGATCAATACAAACAATCGAATCTAACAGAAAACTCCCGGCTGTCCTTTTGGCTCATAATTGCGATGGCAATACCCGCAGCTATCTCTACGACCATTCTTACTTCACTTCTGCCGACGGTACTCAATGAACTTGGTTTTGAGCTTACCTTTGGCGGCCTTTCAACCACTATGTTTGGCTTGGGGGGAACGGTAGGCGCATTTGTATGGGCAGCCATTGCTAACAAAAAGGGTGAGTTGAAGTGTTCAATTGCCGCATTATTTCTCGTAATCCCTTTCCTTGTAACGTACCTCGTATTCATAGATAAAAGAGTGGCTATATGGTTGCTCTTTGGTGCTGGCTTCTGCGCAATGTCGGCTTATATATTGATGATAACATTATCAAGACACGCCAAAGGATTGAAATTTGGACAGCGAATGGGCTTCATGGTGGGCGGTACCTGGGCGGTGGCGTTTCTGGTCTTTTCGGCCTTGCTGCCCATAGCCGAACATTTCGGGACAGATGTCCTCCTTCGCTATGTACCTCTGGGTTATTTATTCTCGGCTATTTTTGGACTTTTTATTATATTCAAAGCCAAAAAGCTCCCCAATACACAATTATCTCCTCAACAACCGTCATCGACAGCTTGAAAACACTTCTAAACCAATGCCGCACGAAATTGGTTGGCGTCGTTTTTTTCAAAATATTTTTACACAAAATCAGTCGTCTGGAGTTATTATCTTGTGAAAGCTGAAAATTTTCAGATTTTCTACAGAAGTATGGAGCATTAATGATGAATTATGCGAAGCGGGCTGAGCTTTTCACACAGCTAAGAACGAAGTATGCGGGTTTTCTTACGTCGGTTCTATGGAAGCTCACGTACGATAGAGAGCTTTTTACTGAGGCAATGCAATATGCTCTTTTGGGAATGTGGCAGAATATCGAGAAGCTCAACGGCAAAAAAGCCGGCGCTTATATCTACAGAATTGTCCTGACCGCTAACTCCAAAGCCTGGAGGGACAGAATTGGCAAAAACGGGCATTTTAATAAAATTCAGCTTGATATCCAGCAAAGCCCCGATGAAAAGCTCGGTACTTCTGAATTGACTGAAATGGTAAGACGGGAAATAAGCCGCCTCCCTGCAAAGCAGGCAAGGGCAATTGTAATGAGGTATCTGGAACAGCAGGATTACGAAAATATTGCTCAGGGACTGTCTTGCACACAAGCTGGGGCAAGATCGCATGTTTCCAAGGCGGTTGCAGCTTTGAAAAGCAAATTAGCGGCTTTAGGCCGACAGGAGTAATAAAATGGAAAAGAATAATATTGAAGATATCCTGAAAAGCATCGGCGCCGAAGACATACCAGCCGATGTTCGGCAAATTGCCGAACAGACTTCGATGGATTTTACAAAAACTCTGAAACAGTTAAGAACACCGAAACACCATATTCTTTTTGAGTATCTTGTAAAAAACAGGATTTCAAAACTGGCCGCTGCAGCTGTGATAGTAGTCGCAGTACTTTTTGCAATGAACATCATTGGCCACGGTGGTGTCGCCTGGGGCCGGGTGCTCGACAATATTCATAAGGTCGGGGCTTTTGCATACAGTATGAAGCTAAATATAGTCGGGATGATTGAAGAAAAAGAAAATTTGGAACTGAAAGTTGACGGCTGGATTTCCGAAGAAAATGGCATACGAACAAATACATATAAAAAAGACAGGCTGTACAGCATAGGCTATCTTTCCATTTCGGACCAGGTGGCTGTAACTTTAATACCCGATAAAAAAACATATTTACGTATGAGATTGACTGATGAGCTTTTCGAAAAACTGCAGAGGGAATTTTATGATCCGAGAAAGCTGCTCGAAGAATTCATGAAATATGACTACAAAAAACTGGGACGAAGCACAATCGACGGTATTAAGGTTGAAGGTATCGAGTGCAGTGATCCTAAAATTGCAAAAGGTGTTTCCGCCGAGATTGCAGGAGAAATGGTTGGTAATGTAGTTGCGCGTCTTTGGGCAGATGTCGAGAATGATTTGCCGGTCAGGCTCCAAATCGAAGTCTTTTCAAAAGATGGAGAGAAGATTTTAGATATGGTTACTTATAGATACCAATGGGATATCAAGATTGACCCTGGCGAGTTTGAGCCTGATATCCCTGATGATTATAAGCTGGTTGCCGATGTTGAACTCTCTGCAGATGAGCAAAGTGTAATCGAAGGCTTGGGTTTCTTTGCAGAGTATGTTGGTGGCAGGTATCCGAGTGAAATGTCGGCTATGGCGATGGGGCGGGAACTTCGCGCCGGGCTGTTGGCAACATTCGGAGGTGAACCGCCCTGGCCTCCGAAGCCGGGAGACGAGAAAAGGGTATTTGGCCTGGAGATGTCTATTCGTTTCTGCGCAGGTTTGGTAATGGAAGATAAAGACTTTGCATACTACGGAAACAAAGTAACTGCAGAATTCCCACACGCGGTCCTTATGCGGTGGAAAATCGAGGATGACAAGTACAGGATAATCTTCGCGGATTTAACCGCGCGGGATGTTACCCCCACAGAATTGGCTCAGCTTGAAGCTCTTCACTTGAATATCAAACTAAAAGCAGTTAAACCCCAGCCGGTCGATGGTACAGAGGGTACCGCGCTCACAGGATTAAAACTGAATTGGATTCCCGGTGCCCGCGCTGCCGGGCACAAAGTTTACTTCGGCCCCAGAGCCGACCGGATGTCACTTCTGGACGAGGTGACAGACGATTATGCCGTACTGCCCGAGTTGGAAAGGAATACCACATATTACTGGCGCATTGACGAGCTCCAGGCAGATGGCTCTGTTGTAACCGGGGACCTCTGGAGCTTCAATACAGGCCGGCTTGTCGCATGGTGGAAACTGGATGATGGTTCTGGCAATACTGCCGCCGATTCCAGCGGCAATAACCGCAATGGCACGCTTATCGGCGATGTAAGCTGGGTCGATGGAATAACAGGCGGTGCACTTGCGTTCGACGGAGACGGTGACTATGTTCATATAGGCAAAGACTCCGGCTTCGATATTACAAATCAAATCACAGTCTCGGCCTGGATAAAAGTCGGCGCTTTTGATAAAGATTGGCAGACCATTGTAGCCAAAGGTGACCGCTCCTGGAGGCTGCAGAGAAACCAGGGTGAAAACACACTCGAATTTGCCTGCTCCGGCCTTGTTGTCCCGGGCTCCGATTGGGGCCCAATATACGGAAACATAAACGTTAATGATGGTCATTGGCATCACGTTGCCGGAGTTTATGACCAGGAAAAAATCTATCTGTATATTGACGGCAGTCTGGATGCGTCCGCCCCAGCCCCGGGAACGATACGTGTTAATGAATCGCCGGTTTACATCGGTGAAAATTCGGAGATGTCGAATCGCTTCTGGAACGGCATGATTGACGATGTCCGAATCTACAACTACGCGCTGAGTGCTGATGAAATCTCGAAAATTACCCAAAATGTACTAATGCTTTCACTGCCCAAGTAGGCAAAATGATGGCTGTCATTATAAAAAGATTGAAGAAAATTGTGAGCTGACCGTTTTATATTTAGGTGGATAATCAAATAGGAGATTGAAATGAATAACTTAAAGAACAAGACTATTATATGTTTACTGGTACTTTTGATATCGATTTCAGGCAGTTATCAGGCTAAAGCGGCCAAAGTCGAACCCCAAACACTGTATTATGGCGTTGAAATAAACGGTGTCTTGTGCGGATACTCGGAGATTAGTATTTCACCTATGGTAAAAGACGGCAAAGATATGACTTTGCTGACACAAAAAGTCTTCGCTATGCTCTCTGCCCTCGGCAGCAAATTTAATACTGAGCTTAAATTGACATATCATATCGACCCTGTAACCGGAAAGTTTACCTATCATGATAGCGATATTAAACAGGGCCCAACGCAGTTAGGCTCGAAAATATTTATCAGTGGAAATACTGCTCGCTTTATTGGAAAACCGGGCAACAGGGAAACCACAGTTACCCTGCCGCCGGATGTGGTCCTCGATAATACACTGTTCTTTCCTCATCTGATAAGAGACTTTGTAGAGCGTAAGCTCATGGAAAAAAGTTATGAAATCTTCGAGGTAAGAGAAACTGAGGTCCAGAAATCTACATACACTAAAGTTGCGGACGAAAAGCTGGATCTTGCGGGAAAAAGCTACAACGCCGTCGTCCTCGAAAAATTGAATTCAAAGACCGGCTTGAAAGTGAAAATGTGGATTGATGTTGAAAACGGGTATATTCTCAAGTCCACTGCTCCCGGTAACAGGATGAGTTATCTGGCCGATCCCTCCGTCGTCAACAGAATCAAAATGGCCGATGTGGACGACAATCTCTTTTCCAAAGTCGATGTGGCAATTGCAGATGTACAGGCCATATCATATATGAAAGTTAAAGCAAGCATTCAGCCTGCAGGATTATGGGTAACTGAGGAAGGCCTGAATGTCCCGGGCCAGAGTTTTACCGGTACTATCAATGATAATCTGATTGAAGGGATCTTTGAAATAGAACATCAGCGGTATGATGGCTCGAACGCCCCGCCATATCCTGCCGATTTCAGCAAAGACGAATCTGTGAAAAAGTATCTTGAAGCCGAAGATTTCATCCAGTCCGATGATCCTGTCCTTATCGAAAAGGCACAGGAAATAACCAATGGCTCAAAAGATTCCTGGGAGGCTGCATGTCGCCTGAGCAAATGGGTTTCTGAAAATATCAGCTATGCCATCCCCGGTGGAATGACCGCCCGCAATACCTATGACTTAAAAGCCGGAGAATGCGGGGCGCACTCAATTCTTCTGGCTGCTTTCTGCCGGGCCGTTGGAATACCTGCACGTGTTGTCTGGGGATGTATGTATGTACCAAATTATGGAGGGGCCTTCGGCCAGCACGGCTGGAGTGAAATATACATGGGCAAGGCGGGATGGATAACCGTTGATGCCACTGCCTCGGAGATTGATTACGTCGATTCCGGCCACATCCGAATAGGTGAATATCAATCAATGGTAACCGCACTGAATCCCAAAAAAATGGAAGTGCTTGATTTCGCCGCTGGTTCTATGAAGATGGGGCAGCAGGAAACCGCCTCAGGAATGTATAGCGCATACGTTGGTGAATATACAAATCCCAATACCAAAACCGTATTGAAGGTATTTGTTCAGGGTGGAAACTTAGCCGTTGATATTCCAGGAAAAGTAGTCTTAGCGCTGAACGATCCTGACCAGGATGGCCTGTGGTATTGTAAATTGTCGAATAACTTGTATTTCACGTTTAAGAGAAAGTATCTTGGCTTTGGCAAAGTAATTGAAATGCACTTACATCAAATTATCCCTCTGCCGAGGAAATCAGGACTTCAAACTGCAAACAATAATGTTCCAGAAGATTTAAGACCGTATCTCGGTAAGTATTCACTCGCCGCTTTGCAGGCCGAATTTACGGTGCTTTACAAAGATGGCGGCTTGGCGGTGGACGACCCGCTTGCAAAAAAGGTCGTTAAGCTGCAATCCCCGAATGAAAAAGGTCGGTGGGTGGATGAATTCAATAAAAATTCAATCTTCTTCGACCTGGATAACAAGGGCAATGTAACAGCAATGAAGATAGATTCGGTTGACAAATTCACCCGGTGAAAAAGGAGACGAATTATGATTGCTTTTGAGAGAAAAGAAGAGATAGCCCCGATCTGCCCGCATTGTAAAAAAGAGCTTACGAAAGTTTGGTTTCAACAAATAAAAGGCGATCTCGGCAAGCGTTGTCTCTACTTCTGCCCTGAGTGTAAATCAACCCTTGGTGTTTCTCAAAGAAAAGGAATCGCGCCGTTTGGTTTGTGATACTTTATCAAGGTTTGTAATTCTTTGAGGTATTTTCGTAATTATAAGGAGAAAGGCAATGAACAGCAGATTCTCTAAGAAACAATTACTGGTTTTTGGGGGCAGACTTCGCAGCGGGAATTCGTTGTTTGGCCTTAAATTTCTGTTTTTACTTATTGCCTGTTCTGTGTTGTTTCTGCTGATGTCACCATCTGTTGAATCCGTGGAAAATCAGGAGAACACAGAAATCACTGAAATGTCGGCCTCTTCAGGTGGATACTCGATTTTTCATGAGACGATGGTTGATATGAATTGGCCGGATGTCGAAGAAGCAGCCGAACAGGGCGCTATCGTCCTGTTGCCGACCGCGGTTATCGAAGAGCATGGTCCCCATATGTCCTGCGGTATAGATACATACGGTGCTTATCTTGTATGTAAGCTTGCGCGGCGCGAGCTTGAATCACGGGGAATAAAAACGCTTATTGCTCCGCCTTTTTATTGGGGAATCAACTCTACTACACACGTTTTTCCCGGCACCTTTACCGTCCGCAAAGAAACAATGAAAGCCCTGCTCCACGATATAATGTCGTCGCTCAAAAGCTGGGGCTTCAACGATATCTTTAACCTGAACTTTCACGGAGATGGTCAGCATTGTATCACTGTTCTTGAATCTATCATAGATGCCCGTGAAACACTCGGGCTTAATGCCTATTGTGTTCTCTCGGAAATGGAAATCATACGCTACGGACTGTCCGGAAATGAGCCGTTCGTAGTCACTCATATGTCCCCTCCATCCGATGAACAGCCTCAGGAATTTCTCGATATTCATGCAGGAGCAGATGAGACCGGTATCGTTGCCGCTTTTTTCCCAGACCAGGTTGATACAGATCTTGCCCGAATCCTCGAACCGACCAGAATTACTTATAACGAAGTTGTCCAATGGCTGACAAATGCAAGACGAGTAACTCCCCAGGGTTATCTCGGAGACCCTGCCGATTTCGACGCCGAAGCAGCCAGAGAATATCTGCAGGCCGATTGCATATTGATTGCCGATTCCATCGAAAAACAGATAATGGGAAAATGAACTTCCGTCAAAACCGCAATCTTCATTGGTAAGGCAAAATCACCGTTTTTCAAACCTAAAGACCGGAAACAGGATAAAAAGTGTATTTTTTTATACTAAAACAGCCCCTTGAGTTGTTATATAGGTAACGATCGGTTGTTATAAATGTAGGAAGTCACTTTTAGATGTTTGAAGATAAGCTGTTCATATGGAAGATTAATCACGGCGACCTCAGTGTCCTGCAGGGCATATATGAAAAGTACAAAGACGATCTGGTGACGTTGGCTGCCGCTCTCTTAAATGATGTAAGTTCTGCCGAGGATGTTGTACACGACGTTTTTGTGTCCTTCATTAAATCTTCTCACAGGTTTCGGCTCACCGGAACTCTGAAAGGATATTTAGCGACCTGTGTCGCTAATAATGCTCGGAACAAAAACAAGGCAAATCAAAGACGAAATAATGCTGCGTTGGATGATGCAGCCCCATCCGAAGCGGCTTCGAATAGTTCGGAATTTCGCGCGATATTCGGTGAAGAGTTGCGTCAGTTAAGCTGGGCCCTTGGCCGGCTTCCGTATGAACAGCGGGAAGTTTTGATCCTGCATACCTACAGCGGGATAAAGTTTAAGGCGATCACCGCTCAGCAGAGCGTTTCAATCAATACTGTACAGGGCCGGTACCGGTATGCGTTGGATAAACTGCGGTCGATGTTAAATGGTGAGATGAAACGATGAGACCAGCAGATAACATTAATGAGTTGATTAAGAATTTGCAGTTGAAAGCCAGTGCTGAGCTGGACAAAAGAGTCCACGACGAGATTTCCGCGGCACTGACCGAATCAGAAAAGACTAAATCGGTTCTTGAAGAGCCGAATATATGGAGAATCATTATGAAAAGTCCAGTTACAAAATTAGCCGCTTTAGCGGTGATAATAATCGCATGTGTGATTAGTTTATCTCTCTGGAGGACCACCAGTTCCGGGATTGCTCTGGCGGATGTGCTCACCAGAATCGAACAAGCCACGGACTATTCGTATCAAATGCGATCGACAATAAAAGGACAAAAAACTAACACGGTTTTGATAAGTAACGTATTGATTTCACAAGAAAATGGAGCAAAGATTATTACGAAAAGAATCAATCGAAATAACGATGAAATTAATTCCGCTGATACATATCTCTTAACTAAGCTAAATGCAGTAATTTTCGTCGTACATGAAAATAAGATGTTCGTTCGCCTGAAATTTGATGGTATGAAGCTCGAATATTACAAAGAAGAGCATAATGATCCACGCATCATAATCAGACAAATCCTCAGTTGTGAGCATACCAGTCTGGGACAATCGGTAATTGATGGTATTACTGTCGAAGGATTCCAGACGACAGATTCGGCTTACGAGGGTGGATTTATGGGACAAGCTGATTTTGAGGGAAAACCTGACAAGGTTGATGTAAAGCTATGGGTGGATGTGAATACATTTCTGCCTGTACGATTGGAAGAAGATATTGTAACGACAAGGGGGGCACATATGCATGAGGTCAGCTATGATTTCCAGTGGAATGTAGCCGTGAATGCAGATGATTTTACACCCGTCATACCTCAGGGCTACAAATCGACTGGAGAGATCGTCGTTCCTGCTTTCAAAGAAGAAAATGCCATTAAGGGCTTAAGACAATTCGCTAATCTTGCCGGAGAATATCCGGACGATTTAGACGCAGTAAGCCTTAACAAGAAGGCCAGAAAACTTATAGGTTTCGATATAGATTCCTTAGAAGACCTCGGCGATGACGAAAAGACAAAGTTTACTAGCGAACTGATGTCAATCATGGGACCGGCTTTCTTCTATGAAAAGCTGGTCGATGACAAAAAGGAACCTGTATATTATGGCCATACGGTTGGGCCAGATGACATCAATAAAGTTTTGATGAGATGGAAACTTGACGATATCCAATATCGTGTCATCTTTGGTGACTTGAGCATCAAGAATGTCACACCCAAAGAACTCGCTGAGCTTGAAAAGTAGCCACTAACACAATATCAGATAAACCGGCACAAATATAAGGCCGGGCTGAATTTGCTCGGCCTTTTTCATGCTCCATGATTATCCAGTGCTGATATTTGCCTAAGACGGTCTCAACATAAACTGATTTATAACCGCCAGGCCTTCGCGAAAGCCGTAAAGCTGCGGTCGTAGCTTTTCTCAACATCATTCGGAAAACAGCACGCGGGCAGTTGCCTGCTCGATAAATGATAGCTTATACACTTACAGCATATTCCCTTTCTGTCACAACCGGGATATGAGCAATTGCAATTTTTTAAATTTTGTTCTTTATTACATTCCATAATCAACATCACCTTTTCTTGAAGAATTTCTTCTCTATTTTTTCGATGAATATTGTAGTCAACAGCTACGAAAAATGCAACTCAATAACATCTTTATCGTTGAGGACATGGTTTCGTTGTGTGTTTTGCCCGTCATATACACCAGTCCCCCAGATTCTTGCGAACTTGAGTTTTTCTGCTAATTGCCGATGAACGGTCATGGCAAGGTCCATAACCGTTGAGCCAACTGGAAGTGTGAACGGATCTGCCATATCGGCCGGCTTGCCCGGCGGCTTGGAATAGATACGTATTATCCCTAATAGTTGAAACAGCTTTTCCGCCAGCCCTTCAAGCCCGTCGTTACTCACGGCTGAGATTTCAACAAATTCGAAAGGATATTTACAAAACTTTTTTAGACTCTCAAGAGCACCGGGCTTGGCTATATCAGATTTTGTGCAGATACAAAACGCCTTTTTCCCAAGCACATTACCATAACTGTCGTGTTCAGGCGTTTCATTATCCACCAGCAAACTGCGTGATTCGAGAAAATCCAGACAAATAAGCATCTGCTCTTCTACGTCCCCCGATAGGTCAATAACAATGGCAATCAAATCGCAGTTGCGGTACGTCCCGACCTGTCCCGGAGCGCTGTACTCGGCTGTAATCGGTGGCATATCGACTAATTCAATCTGGATGTCCTCGAAATGAACCATCCCCGGTGCAGGGGTATTGGTTGCAAACGGAAAATCAGCTACGTTGACCTTCGCATTGGTTAGACCTGCAACTATGGAGCTTTTGCCGCAGTTCGGCGTACCTATAAGAACTATCTGGCCCGCCCCGCTGCGAGGTACGTGAAAAATGTCAACGTGTTTGCCGCCCTTTTTTTGCGCACCGCCCTCTTTGAGCCTGCTGAGCTTCTTCCGAAGGTCCGCGCGCAAATGATCCGTCCCTTTGTGCTTCGGCATCACGCGCAGCATTTGCTCCAGCGCCATAATCTTTTCATCGTTTGACGTGGCGCTGCGAAACCACTTCTCTGCCTTGAAATATTCAGGTGTAAGATTAGCTGGCATCTTTCTGAGAATCTTGAATATCGCCTGCTTTTTTTTTATTCAGTAAGTTTTTCTACGACTAAATCACCTACCTCGGCTGTCGAATATCCCATCTTCCCCGCCTGCAAGCTTTTCAGCTTGTTACCGGTTATATACATCACAGCCTGCTCTATTTCTTCCGCCGCTTTCTCTTCTCCTAAAGTGGCCAACATCATCTGAGCCGAGCATATAGCCGCCAGCGGATTGATAACTCCCTTGCCTGTGTACTTCGGCGCGCTGCCGCCGATAGGCTCGAACATGCTGACGCCTTCGGGATTGATATTTCCCCCGGCCGCAATACCCATGCCGCCCTGAACCATCGCGCCAAGGTCCGTTATAATGTCACCGAACATATTGCCGGTTACAATGACATCGAACCATTCGGGATTTTTGACCATCCACATACACGTGGCGTCAACATGAAAATATTCTCTTTCAATGTCGGGATACTCGGCCTTGCCCATTTCATGAAAAGCCCGCTCCCACAAATCATAAATATAAGTGAGCACATTGGTCTTCCCGCAAAGCGCAAGAGTGTTCTTATCGCCTTTGCCACGCGCCTTCTTGCCGTGTTTCTTTGCATACTCAAATGCATACCTCAAACAACGGTCAACCTGAAAACGATTATAAACAGCCGACTGCACAGCCACCTCGTGCGGCGTTCCCTTCATTGAAATCCCACCCGTACCCGTGTAAAGGTCACCCGTATTTTCACGAACGACCGTAAAATCTATTTCATCCGGCCCTTTGTCCTTTATCGGCGTCTCAACTCCCGGATAAAGCTTCACAGGACGCAGATTTATATATTGGTCCAGCGCAAAACGGGCCTTGAGAAGAATACCCTTTTCCAGAATCCCCGGCGCAACGTCCGGGTGCCCAATTGCTCCCAAAAGAATTGTATCGAATTTGCGAAGCTCCTCGATAGCGCTGTCGGGCAGAGTCTCGCCCGTCCTTTTATATCTCTCACCGCCGAAATCGAACTCAGTCAAATCGACTTTGAAATCGAACTTCTCCGCGGCGGCCTTCAAAACCTTCACCGCTTCAACAGTCACTTCCGGCCCGGTCCCGTCACCGGGTATCACAGCAATCTTATACACTTTTTATTCTCCTTGTCGTAAAAAAACTATATGTTGTCCATACGTTATTGTTTCCTCGAAGTCTTCCATACCTCGAAATCATCCCGCGGTCCCGCCGCAGGCATCTTCGCGTTCATTTGTTTTAGCCACCTCCCTAACATCCCCTTAAGCTCCGCCGCTTTCTCCGGCATTTCTTTAGCCAGGTCATGCTTTTCGCCTATATCGTTTTTCAGATTGTACAGTTCAACACTGTTATCTTCATACCATTGTATAAGTTTATAATCCCCCGCCCGTACCGCACCGCTCGGTCTGTTACCGCTGCCGTGATAGTGCGGATAATGCCAGTATATCGCCTTTCTTTTCAGCCTGCCCTTGTTTTTCAAAAGAGGCATTAAACTCACGCCGTCGATATGCTGCTCCGGCATAAGCCCCAGCCCCGCCATCTCTAACATTGTCGGATAAAAGTCAGTACTGGTCACCACCTCATCGCAGACGCTTGCCGGTTTCACCACGCCCGGCCACTTGATAAACATCGGCTCGCGAATTCCTCCTTCATACAGCCAGCCCTTGCCCGCACGCAGTGGAAGATTGGCCGTCGGCCCCTCACGCGGCACGGTGGACAGCCCGCCGTTGTCTGACATGAATATCACAGCCGTATTGTCCGCCACACCTGACTCCTTCAGCTTCGCCATCACCCGTCCTACGCTTTCATCCACACTCTGAACCATCCCCGCATAAGCCGGATTGTCTTGTGTCAGTCTGGTATTATAACGGCCGTAAACGCTCGCGAACTGCTCTCTTTCACCTGCCGGCAGTTTCTCCGCTTTGGCTTTATATTTGTCCGTAAGTGTCTCCTTGGATTCTATCGGCGTATGTACCGCGTAATGCGAAAGATACAGCAGGAACGGCTTGTCCTTATTCGCTTCGATAAACTTCAGCGATTCATCCGTCAGCCGGTCCGTCAGATATTCACCTTCCTCACCTCCCGGTGGCATCTCTTCCAATGCCCGGTTCCTCTTCTTATATGGATAAAAATACGTCGGTGGCGCTCCAGACCAGTCTCCCCCGATATTAACATCGAAACCCTGCTTGTCGGGATAGAAATTCGCCCTGATGTCGGCCTCTCGCGGCGACAGATGCCATTTACCCACAAAACCGGTCGCGTAACCTTGCCCCTTCAATACCTCGGCTATTGTCACCTCCTCCAGTTCGAGCCTGTCCGCATATTCCGTTGGTTTCTGGCTGCCGCCTATCCACTGCGTTATCCCCAGCCTTGCCGGATACTTGCCTGCCATTATGCTTCCCCGCGTCGGTGAGCACACCGGACATGCCGCGTAGGCCTCGGTAAACCGCATACCCTCGCTCGCTAGTTTGTCGATGTTTGGCGTCTCATAGAAACTGCTGCCGTAACAGCCCAAATCAGTCCACCCTAAATCATCGATAAGAATAAAAACAAAATTGAGTTTTTTCTTCGGCCCGCTTGCCGCTTGCGATGCTAAACCTGCGCAACCCGGAACAGCCATCGTCGCCGCGCCGAATCCTATTGCCTTGATAAATTCACGCCTGTTCATAAAACTGATACCGTTCAAAATTGTGACTGAACATCTGTCAGCTGTCATTTAAACCTAAAGCGGACAAATCTGCTGCAATAGCTCAGCCAAAAGTTAATCAATAAAGTAACAGGTTGGCTTAACCTGCCAATTCTAAATTCTACATTCTTAATTCTAAATTTACCAGATTGGCGATACTATACTCTCAATGAACCTGTTTTTCAAGTAAATCTACGAAAGGCAGAAGTAGAAAATATGGAACGACCGGCCCTGCGATTGTAAACGTCGTCCTAAGCCGATAAAGCTTATGCGACAAGGTGGTACGTGGCCACCGATAATCGCGGGTTAATACCTTGCGGTAACAGAGCCGCATACAATTGAAAGGAGCCGGTCGTTATGGAAAATACTATAACATATGTAGCAATGGACACACACAAAAAACAGCACAAAATCGCACTGCACTACCCCTGCCAGGAGGAGATTGTCGAGTTCACTATCAACAATACAGTTCGGGATATCAAAAAAATGGTAAATAAGATCAAAAAACACGCTCCGGGAAAAGTCGAATTCTGCTATGAAGC
>JAVVFI010000569.1:0-2263 GCA_032250555.1 Sedimentisphaerales bacterium | reverse complement strand
AACCCAATTCAAACCCAATAAAGCCAAAAACAAACCCAATTTAAGCCAATACAAACCCAATTCAAACCCAATTTCAGAGGACAAAAATGAAAGCTCTTGCGCCGAATATGAAACTTACGATCATTTTAATAGTCTTACTCGCGGATCATACCACCCTAAAGGGTGCCAAAACAAACCCAATTTAGAATTAAGTCCGGAGCAGTAGGCTTCATAATCTGACCAGGAGAACTATGATAGGATTTTACTTGACGAAAGAGCCGCTTATATGGTATAGATAGTATAAATTAGACTTGTGCCTGTCCGGTAATGGAATCTGTGGCTGTTGAGCTTTCCCGGAGGCACAATATCTGTGGTTTTTCGAATTGAGGAGGAATCCGTATGTGTGGTACGGATTTTCAGTTGAAACTTCGCATTTCAATCATCAATTTATATTTACTTGTTAAAGGAGGACAGTTATGTGCAGAAATTTGATTTATTTGTTTACTGTTGTTGTGCTGACCCTGGCCGGTATGGCGAATGCTGAAGAAGGTCTGATCGGTGAGTATTATCACGGAAGCGCCGGAGACGCCTGGGACGATTTAGTCATGGTGCGTCTGGATCCTACGGTTAATTTTACCTGGGGTGATTTCTCACCCGAGCCGGGCGTTGTCAATGTTGACGGTTTTAAGGTGCGCTGGACGGGTGAGGTCGAGATACCGAGCACCGGAACCTGGACTTTCCACACGCAGACAGACGACGGGGTCAGGTTGTGGGTGAACGACGAACTGGTTCTTGAAAACTGGACGGACCATGGCAGTACCCATGACAGCGGTACCATTAACCTGAAAGGTGGGCAAAGGTACCCGATTTTATTAGAGTGGTATGAAAACGGCGGCGGCGCCATATGCCAACTATCCTGGGAAGGCCCGACAGTACCCCGGCAGATTATTCCAAGTGGTTATCTGTGGGTTGGCGGAGACAGGCCGAATGCCCATAATCCCACGCCGGCTGACGGAGCCCTGCTTAAAGATACATGGCAGAGCCTTAGCTGGGTGCCTGGTGACAATGCGGCTTCGCACGATGTCTATATCGGCGAAAATTACGACGAAGTAGAAGCAGGTTCAGGTGATACTTTCAGGGGCAACCTGGCTGATGTATATTATACTATTGGTTTTCCCGGATTTCCATATCCTGACGGTCTTGTTAAAGGCACGACCTATTATTGGCGTGTTGATGAGGTTGAGGCCGACGGCACAACGAAGCATAAAGGTGATGTCTGGACCTTTGCGATTGCACCCAAGACCATCTATAACGCAGAGCCGGCCGATGGCTCAGAAGGCGTTGATCCCAATACAAGCCTGACCTGGCAGCCAGGTTTTGGTGCGATATTGCATTATGTGTACTTCGGAGATGATTATGATACTGTAAGCAATGCCGCCGGAGGTATGCCCTGGGGAGCTAACACCTATGTTCCCGGCCCGCTTGAATCGGGGAAGGTTTATTACTGGCGGGTCGATGCGTTTCACGGGGTCGAGACACTTCCAAGTGATGTTATGAGTTTTTCAACTCCGGGTGGTGTCAGTACTCTGAATCCTTCTAATAAAGCAGAAAATGTAAAACAGACACAGATTCTCACGTGGGCAGCCGGAGACAATTCCGCCTCATACGAAGTCTATTTCGGTACGGATAAAGACGCGGTGCGCAATGCCGCTACAGGTTCGCCGGAATATCAAGGCAGCAAAGCCCTCGAGTCTGAGAGCTATGATCCAGGTATATTAGAGTGGGATAGCGACTACTACTGGCGTGTTGATGAAGTCAAGACCGATGGAACGACACAGAAGGGCATGGTCTGGAGCTTTACAGCGGCCAACTTCCTTATCGTGGACGATATGGAAAGCTACAATGACATTGATGAGGGTGAACCCGGCAGCAACAGGATATACCTTGCCTGGCTGGATGGATTCGGCGATCCAACAAACGGCTCTCTCGTTGGTTATGCTAATGCTCCTTTTGCCGAGCAGACTCTCGTTCACAGCGGCAGTCAGTCAATGCCGTTAGAATACGACAACGCTGCCGGTAAATCTGAGGCGACGCTGACGTTGACAGATGTGACCGACTGGACCGAGAAGGGTGTCAATAAATTAACGATTTGGGTCCTTGGTAACAGGATTAATTCTCCTGAACAGTTGTATGTGGTTCTCAATGGAAGCGCATCTGTCAATCACGATAATCCGGAAGCTGCAACAGTTGCTGACTGGGCCGAATGGAATATCGACCTGCAAGC
>JAVVFI010000568.1:0-2298 GCA_032250555.1 Sedimentisphaerales bacterium | reverse complement strand
GGCTACCACTGTGAACAATGGTCTGCTCGGCAAAAGGAGGATTTTCATATCCAACCAGAGAACCGTTTGTCGGATCACCGAATCCGTCTATCCAGGCCAGATATATCCTGTTGCTTCCAAGTTCACCTTCATCAATGTCATTGTAGCTCTCCATATCGTCAATGATAAGGAAGTTGGCGGTAGTGAAACTCCAGAGGGGACCTGTCCACGGGCTATTGGCGTTGGCATTATTCGCCTCATCAACACGCCAATAGTAGGTAGTATTCCATTCAAGTTGTCCGGGCTCATAGCTCTCTTCACCGAGATTTCCGCTGCCTTTAAGCTCCAGAGAAGCTGCATCTGCGCCAAAATAGACCTCATACGTTGCACCAAGACCCGGTACCCAGGTAAGAACAGGTGTTTGCGATACATCAACAGCTCCATTAGCCGGGATCAGAGTCTCAACGCCGCCCTCGGTTGTAAAGCTCCAGACGTTGCCTTTATGCGTAGCGGTCGTATCAAACTCATCAACCCGCCAGTAATAAGTCTTAGCCATCTCAAGTGGGCCGGGATTATATGTTGAAGTTCCCCATGGCGCACCTCCGGCGGCATTGCTCACTTTGTCAAAATTGTCGCCGAAATACACATAGTTCAATACGGCACCGAAGCCAGGTGTCCAGCTCAGGTGTGAGCTTAGTTCTATAGAGGCGGCGCCATCGGCCGGGTCCGGATTATATGCAGTAGTTGGTGGAATACTGAAGCTCCAGATATCGCCTTTATATTTCGTAATGCCGTCGGCTTCAACCTCATCGACTCGCCAGTAATAGGTCGTACCGGGAACAAGACCGTCCGGATAAGCATATCCCGGGAAGCCGACAATAAGAATCGTCGTGGCCTGGTTACCCAAGAAAGTACCTTCTGCGCCGTCATTAACATCGTCAAAACTCTCACCGAAATATATATCATGTGTAGCCCCGGTAGGAGCCGCTAACCAAGAAAGAGTCGCCCATGTATCGCTATATAGCTCACCATCTTTCGGAAGTGGTCCATAAGCCTTTATACGCGGCCCGCGCGAGCTTTCTTCAGGACCATCGTCTGTCGGTGTGTAATCAGGATTGGTCGTCAGAACCAGTTTGTCGAACCGCCAACCATCCTCACGCATCCAAACGCTTATTATGTGCACACCGGGACTGGAAACCTCGATCTGTGCCGCCCCAAGGCTTTCCCTTCTCTGAATGCTCCACTCCCACGTGCTGTTACCACTACCGGCCTGGATTCGGTCGGCATCTCCGCCACCTGTCTCTATCGCATCGATACCGACATGAACGGAATCATCTTCCCCGCTGGTGCTCATGCCTCGGACCCATACGAAGTGTGTACCGGTGCTCGAGAAATTGACCTCGTAGTCCAAACGCGGATCGTTGCCTACATAGGCTGTGTCATTGTTCGAGCCGCTGTCAGGCAATCCCCGCATGAAGCCATCACCGGTAAAGCCAGCCGGATCTGTATTCAGCTCCCACTGGTGGCCGCCTTCAGGAGTGTGCTCATCGTAGTTTTCGGCCTCTATCGAGACAATCCCGTCAGGCCCGGCATCCTGCTGATACGGATCGGCACTCACCGTACCGCAGATCATGCCTATTACTACAATAATAGATATGAAATAAATGAGTTGTTTACACATAACTACATCCTCCTTAAGAATGATTAAGTTAGTTATGAATCATGCCCTGGCCACACACCAAAACAAACAATAAAAACTTTTTGCACTTACAAAATAATTAGACTTTCACAAGATACTGTTGCAGCTTGGCACTACCTCCTTTCTTCAAAAGCGCAATTTGAGTTTTAAATGAAATGTTAAAAAAAACCTGGTGTGCAAACCACAAAGCCGCCAACATTGGGGCTTTTGCACCTCCAGTAATACACACAAACTCCTCCACTAAAAATACCACAGAAATTTCGCTCGCTGAATGAAAGAAACCACAGATGTCCGGCTGCACGAACACTATTCTTACCTAAGATATTTATACCAGATTTACCTACAACACTTCAAGGAAAAAAGCAGACTATCAGGAGTTTTTTTGTTCTCAATATTGAGAATCCCCATTGAGCCTCTAATATATTTTTTTTATAATTGGAAACAGAAACAATCGTGCTTTTGGCAAAAACAATCGTTATGAAAAAGGGCCTATATGGAATAAGTATAGGCCCCGAATTAATAAATCTGCTACATTAGTACTACAGCGCCATAAAGGCTCAAGCATTTGAATATATTTAGCCGATAAGTCCTGTGAATAGCGTTATTTGGAGGCTTATTGG
>JAVVFI010000567.1:0-2305 GCA_032250555.1 Sedimentisphaerales bacterium | reverse complement strand
GTAGAGAGCCTGTTGCATAAATAATTAGTTCTTTTTACAAGTGAATAATTCCATCTTTTCGGTTATAATCTTGGCAATGGATTGTTGAACATTAAAGGATTATGATATGGCTTACAATTTTCTGCCTTTCGACCGAAATCAACCTTATCTGTTGCCGCCATCTTTGACCGACTGGCTGCCGGAAGATCATCTGGCGTGGTTTGTTCTTGATGCTGTCGAACAGATTGACCTGAAGCAATTCTACAAAAAATACCGCACAGATGGCGTAGGTAACTCGGCTTTTAATCCGTCTATGATGGTTGGTCTGCTGATCTATTCCTACTGCACAGGCGAACGTTCCAGCAGACGAATTGAAAAGTATTGCCAGACTGATGTTGCGTATAAAGTTATCACAGCAAACCAGTCACCCGACCACAGTACGATCAGTCGTTTCCGCAAGAATAACGAGTCGTACCTGAAAGGATTGTTTCTTGAAATCCTTCGGCTTTGTTCTGAGGCAGGGTTGGTCAAACTCGGCAATGTCTCACTGGATGGCACAAAGATCAAGGCCAATGCTTCACTGGCGGCCAATCGTAAACTAAAGCACCTGGAGCAGGAAATAGATAAGATGCTTTCTGAGGCGACAGCGAAAGATGCTGAAGAAGACAAAGCTTTCGGTACTGATAAACGTGGCGATGAAATGCCCGAGGATTTGCGAGACCGCAATAGTCGTATAAGCCGACTAAAAGCCTGTAAGGAGCGTTTAGAGCAGCAAAAGGCAGAAGCTCAAAAGGCTCAACAGGACAAAATAGACAAGCGTAAAGCCAAAGAAGAAAGCACTGGCAAAAAACCTCGTGGCCGTAAACCTAAGTCGCCCGAAGATGCAGAAAACAAAGATGCCAAAGCTAATGTTACTGACCCTGACAGCCGGATTATGAAAACCCGAAAAGGTTTTGTTCAAGGGCTTAATGCACAGGCGGTGACAACAGAACAGCAGATAATAGTTGCCGAAGATGTTACACAAGAAGAAAACGATAAACAGCAATTGCACCCGATGCTTGAACAGACTGAAACGAACCGGAAGGCAGTTGGAATTAAAGAAGAAACTGGCGTAGCATTAGCTGATGCCGGGTATTGCAGTGAAGAGAATTTCAAGAAGAAGCCTGCCGGCGATGTTGAATTGCTGGTAGCAGTACAAAAAGATTACAAACAGCGAAAGGCAATGCAGGAATTACTGCCACCGGAAGAGTCTATACCGGATGACTTGTCGGCAACCGAGTCGATGGAGCAAAAGCTTCTGACCGAGCGTGGCCGCAAGTTGTATAAGCTGCGAGGCCAGACGGTTGAGCCGGTGTTTGGGCAGATTAAAGATGCTCGAGGAATTGACAAATTTATGCGGCGAGGTTTTGAGGCATGCCGTAGCGAGTGGTCGCTGATATGCGCTACACATAACCTTTTAAAGTTGTGGCGAAGTGGCAAGGCCTGCTGGAATTGAGGAAAGGCCGCTTTTTGGCGAATTGACGTGCAAGTTTGCTTGAACTATTGGTAAAACACGATTACATAGAAAAAAGCTAACAAAGGCAGCATGAGAAACAGAGATTTGAGCCGTCTGTCCCAGATAGCCGTCGGATCCAGCGGTTGGATTCGAGAACCATTGTGCAACAGGCTCTATTGGCATATAATATGGTAAGAGTTGTCTGTGCTCAGGCGGCGTTTGTTCATGAGAAGCTTCCTCGTCAAATGAGCTTTACTATTGCCTGTAATACCCTGCTGTCGCAATGGCTGATGCCGCCGAAAGCATCGATTCGGGAAACGGTGGGAGAATATTTTCTTCGTCAAATTGCCGGCAATGAAGTTGGCAACCGCCCCGGGCGCATCGAACCTCGTGTAATCAAACGCCGCCTCAATAAATATTCATTGATGACCAAACCGAGAAGCCAATACAAGTAAGGAAAGGTAAAGACCATAAGATTGCAAGAATGTGAGGTAATCGACTGGATATATAACCTGATTCCCTGATTTTGACATTTACCATGAATGTTCGCATAAACTGCGCATATAGATAATCCAACTTGAAATATACCGTTCCATGCAGTATGATTTGGAACAGGAAATATGTCGTGTTTTTTTAACTGTTGCTATATCAATGGTTTACATATGACAGTGCCATTGGCTCCTGACCCCTTTTTCATTCAAATTAAATTTCCAGAGTATCTCCGTTTTCCTTTTGCAGTTGTTTGAAACGCCTTTTGAGTTTCCTGATTATCTTTGCATTTGCCGGATCATCTGCTATGTTTTTCATTTCCATCGGGTCGGTTTTCAGATT
>JAVVFI010000566.1:0-2310 GCA_032250555.1 Sedimentisphaerales bacterium | reverse complement strand
CTTTACCGTTTCCATCAACTCCAATGGCCGGCGATTTTTGACTGCTCTTATTAAGTGGATCATTACTGTTGACTTTCACTGGAACCGACCAGTCTGTTCCGTTTACTGAGGCAGAGACAAATATGTCCCAGAAACCACTTGGATCATTACCTTGCCAGACCACATATATTATATCATCGCCGTCAATCGCAATAGCGGGACTTAGCTGGTTATTCAGATCGCCAAACACAAGCTGACTCGGTTCGAAGGCGCTTTCCCCTTCAGGCAGTTTGCCGATATAAATGTCGGAATCATTGGCAATAACAGCATGCTCCCACACTACCCATATATTGCCTAAGGAATCTGTTGCACTGTCCGGATGGTTCTGTGCTAATTTGCCGGCATCCGAGTTCACCTTGATGTTCTTCCCGAACGTTTTCATCAGAGTATAGAAAGAATAGGTGTCCGTTATTTCATAACCGGTCTTATCTGTCGCATTTACTACAACATCTACCTTTTGCTCAAAGTCGAACGGGATCGACGGCTGGAAAACAAGTGTGTAGTCCGTTTCTGTTCCAATACGCCGGCATATACCATAGGCCGAACTATAGACACCAACAGGAATCTCATTTGCGCCATCGTAAATAAGGTTGCCCTCAACGTGAATCGTAATTGGTCCGCCATCGTATTCCACGCCGGAGCCGGCATCAGTGACATGTACCTGAATGATCGTATCTCTCGGGACCTGAATCGAATCCTTTTCGGGTTTATGTCCCGAAATTTCCGGAATTGTCGCTTCCTCATCATCAGCAATAGTCACGATAGCGCTGAATGCATCTGGATCAATAATGTATGAAGGATCTGCAATAAGTGTTAGTTTCACTGTCTCGGTAGCCTCTTCAATAGCATCGTCAATCACGATTACAGATACAGGAGTGGAAGTTTCCCCGGGTAGAATATCCACATAACCCAACATATCCATATAATCAGCCCCTGAGGTCGCGGTGCTGCCGCTCCTGCTGTAATAAACCCGAAGAGTCTCGTTGGTAGCTACTGTCCTTCTTACCTCAAAGACACCAATAAAGTGTGGTTCCCCCGCGGGATAAGTCATCGCCGGAATGGATACTGTTGGCATCACATTCTTAATTGTTATATCATGAGTATCAGTCTTACCTCCAAAAGCTGCCTTTATCTGGCAGGCTTCATCCGACAAAACTGAAGATGTTGTCAGAACGCCGCTGGAATCAATCGATGCAAAGTCCGAGTTATCGTACCATGCGGCGCTGTTGGTTATATTACTGCTGCTGGATACGCCATCGTTAATAAAGTGAGCTGTGCATGTATATTGTTCAGCCGATTCTTCATTAACCTGAATTGGGCCGCTGACTTCGATATGGTCCAGGCCCGCAGGGATATAATTTATCGTAAGTCTGGACCAATATATGGCCACTGAGTTGGGATAATTAATATCTAACCATATATTGGCAGTCCCGTCCATCAAATTAGCTATAAGGCTGGCGCCGAGAATAAAAGTGGTGGTGTGCGATAACTCATTGGGAAAACCGTTCGGGTAGGTTGGCGAGCTGGTATCCAAAATTCCCACATTAACTCCATCGAGTTTTATCAGATGTTGGTCAGTCGCCAAAACGCCAAACTGCCTTATCTCTAATGTTGCGGAAATTATCGAAGGTGGGGGATTTTCGGGGCCTTCAAAGCTAAATGTGTGTGTCCAGCCCCAGTCTGGTAGCGATATCAGATAACCTGCGGTTGCACCCCCCGGAAAAAAATTCGGGCCGGGAGGAAATGGCTCTTGATTATCAGCCGAATCAACCAAATCTACTATTTGATTTGCATTTACTGCACTGCCGGTTATCAGCATCAATATCGCAAGATTACAAATTGCGATTAGGTTTGTTTTCATCATCTTCCTTCCTTTAGGTTCCTTCTTAATGAGACCCGAACCTCCAACTAACTTGAAAACCCAATTGAGTTTCTTGCGTTAATTATATTCGCAAAACTATTGTTAGAGTGTCCTGCCTCCCGCTTCTTAACAGCATCGCCGATAAACCAGTATAAATGATGCTAAGCTAAGCAAAACTATTGCAGGGACTGGAAGAAATGATGTCATCTCTCCTTGGTATCCTTGTAGGTTTTCTCAATCCCCAATAATCTTCAATACCGCAAAGTTATTGGTACAACCTCAAGGATAAACTTCCTGCCCTTGAATAGCTTTTCCTCCTTGATTGGAAATTACAGTTTCTCAGAGTATCAATTCCAGGCTCTCTGTCCAGAAAAAAACAATTAAGTTGGCCTGATGCCGTTCGGTGACGG
>JAVVFI010000565.1:0-2342 GCA_032250555.1 Sedimentisphaerales bacterium | reverse complement strand
ATATCAGGCTGTCAGGACACCATTTTATTGGTCAGTTCAGCAACTCTTTGACCGCAGCGCTTGCACTGTTTTTTTACCCGTTGGTCTGGTTTATTGATGGACACCGGCCCATAGTGGTCACCTTTCGGATCGCCCTGTGCCACCATACCGCAGATAAGCATCGCTCCTAATATACCCATAATCGTTGTTTCATTACCACCACCTATATTTGCCGAACTCGTAAATGCCGCTCCCACTTTACCGTCGAGCTTACCGTGTCTGCCGACCAGATCATCTATCAAGTGTTTAATCTGAGCCGCCATTTGGCCATAGTATGTTGGAGAGCCAATTACTATTGCATCATAATCGAAAACGTCCGTAGCTTCTACTTCACTGATGGACTTGCATTCGGTCGGTAAATCAGACTCATTCATAGCCTTTGCTATTATCTGGGCCATCTCTTCGGTATTACCTGTTCTTGAGTAATAGATAACTATACCCTTTGGCATTTTTACCCTTTCCATTTCTTTTTCCAGTTGTCTCAGGCTCATCTACGCAAGTAAACAAGTTTTTCCGGAAGAGGAACGTTGTTGCCGAATTTATCCTCACCATACCCCGACTCTGCCAATAACTTTATATCAGCCAGCACCCGCTTGTCCCCGATAAAGGTTGCGGTCAGTTTGGCATCGACATCAATCTTACCCATTGCCAGAAGCCGAGCTATTTCGTCGGTAACCTTTTCCAGCAGCGTCCCTTCCTTTTCAGCCGGTTCTTCCGGCAACTGCAATGGCTGCTCGTACAGGATTAGTTTACCTCGCTCAGCCAATGTCAACACAACGCTTTTCACGACGGGCTCAAGTTTGTTCTGGCCGGCCTGTTCCAGTTCCCTGATAATCTTAATATTTACGATTTCTGAGGCCAGCCACCGTCGTTTTTGCGCGTTCACCTTCTCATTGGCACGGAACAGTTCCAGCGGTGAGCCTGCATCGTAATCCTCCTCGTCCATCTGCATACGAACTTCGCTTCCATAATGCAGCACAAGTTTGGAAATCAGCGTAGATGGGCGAACATGAAAACCACGATAGGAAGGAACGGATACTTCGACTCGACCAACCTCAGCATAACGCTTGAGCATCCTATGACACAGATGCTCGGCACAATCAATATACAGACTTATGCTCGTAACCGAGTAGTTCATCAGAATCCCCAGCAGATCCTCGGCTTTTACCAGTGGTTCAAACCGTGTTGAGGAATCGCAGAGTTCCTTATTTACATGTCGTTCGTAATAATGGGCAAATAATGTTGCTGTTTTCAGCAAATGAAAAACAACGCTAATATGACCTCTCAATACGGGCAAGTCAATATCCAAATCTTCTGCTTCGGTACCTGAGACATAGGTATCGTACAGTGACTGAAGATTGTGGAATCTAAGCTCGAGACTTCGCAACATTTCCTCACTAATCGAATCCAGTACGTAGGAAGCGTATGTTTCAGGCTTAGCCTGACTGGCAGCGCGAACATCCTTACTGTCAGCAGCCAAATTCAAAAAGGCCGTGGCAAGTAAAGTTACTGTCTCGGATACCGTCTCTATCCTGCGAGTGCCACAGTCATGCGGCAGCCGGCCGGTGGGCAAATCTTCCGCATAAGATTTCTCACGCAAACTTTCATGTGGAATCGCAAGGTCAAGCTGGCCGGCCCTGTTTATCATTTGCTGTCCAGCCCGTAAAAGTATGTCGCCGGTAAACTCAAGCGCCTCTTCCGTTGCCTTTACGAAATCTCTCTTGATAGGCAAAAGCCGATACGCAGGCAATGAGTGTTGAATGTGGAGCAGCTCATAACTTACATCAGAAAAAAGCTTCATCGCCGCCGTCAGTGACCTGAATGAACACCAGCGGCAACTGTTGCCTGCATCGTAGGCGTCGAGAAGCTCCTCAATCTGCATAGATTGCGAAAGTAATTGTCCCAGAAACGGACGTATCATAATTTCGCCGCTCGTTTTACACTCCGACAGGTAGTGTGCGAGACCGAGTAATGTCTGTGCACGTTTTGCTATCAAATCCTGAAATGCTTTATCAGTAACTGTTGCTGAAGCCATATTATTTTTGTTCACCCTTTTTTGGTAACGGCATTATTTCCGGCTCATCGAAACCTGAGGGTATCTTAAAATCAAAAATCTTCTTATCTATTTTATTGTTGAATTTCGGATTGAGAAATTTTATCTCGAAAACATCCTTCTGCTCTACCGGTTCTGTAGCCGGTTCGGTCGAAACAGTTACAATTTTAGTCGGCAAACCCAATTTCTTATCAATCCAGAAATCAATAGATACGTAATCATCTTTATAAATCGAATTCGGCTTAACTTC
>JAVVFI010000564.1:0-2344 GCA_032250555.1 Sedimentisphaerales bacterium | reverse complement strand
ATTGGCAGGTTGATTGGGTCGAATCATTTGAGCTGACTTTGGGGGATTCCTCCGGGCAGGTCGGCAGTGTCGATGATCCGTTAGACATGGCCGATTCGAGCGGCGACATCATGCGCATTGAGTCATGGGTGGACGAAGGTAACCTGAATCTGACGATGACGGTGCACGGTGTTTTCGCGCCTTCGATAGAGGATACGCCCGCAGGCATGACCAATCGATACTACTACCATTGGCTCCTCGATACGGACAACAATCCGGATACCGGCTACCTCAACGACGATTATGAGGGCAGCCCAACGAATCTTGAAACACCCATTGGCGTTGATGTGTTGGTTCAATTCGGCTGGCGCGACGGCGCCACCAACGGCGTGTACGCGTACGCCTTGGATCCATTGACAGGAGACGAGGTGGAACTGTTTGTGGACTACGAATACACGATTGACGGTGATACGATTCACGCGGTCATCCCGCTGGAAGATTTAGGACTTGTACTGGGCCAAACCATCGCGGTCTCGGCGTTTCAGGAAGGCGCCTCTAACGATTGGCAGGTTGATTGGGTCGAATCATTTGAGCTGACGTTGGAGGATACCACTGTCTCGGCCTATAAGCCAATCCCGGAGGATGGCGCTTTAATTACGGATGTATGGGCCAACCTGAGCTGGTCGCCGGATAAAGCCGCGGTATCACACGACGTTTACTTCGGTGATAATTATGACGATGTGGCCAAAGGCACCGGCGATACCTTCCGAGTCAACCAGGGTTTAACCTTTTATATCGTCGGCTTTCCCGGATATCCCTATCCGGATGGTCTTGTTCCAGGCACGACCTACTATTGGCGAATCGATGAAGTGAATGAGGCTGACCCGAGAAGCCCGTGGAAGGGGGATGTCTGGAGCTTTACCATTCCGCCCAAGACAGCATACTTTCCCGATCCGGCTGATGGTGCCGAATCTGTAAGTGTTGATCCGTTCCTTAGCTTCACGCCGGGCTTTGGAGCGAAACTGCACACTATTTACTTCGGCGAAACTTTTGACGAAGTGGACAATGCCTCCGGTGGCTCCACACAGGGTATGGCAACCTATACTCCCGGTACACTTAAAATGGCCAGAACTTATTATTGGCGAGTAGATGAGTTTGATAGTGTCGAAACTTACAAAGGTGACCTCTGGAGCTTTACAACAGAAGGTGCTGTCTCAAGCCCAAATCCTGCAAAGGGAGATGTAGATATTACCCAGACGCCGGTTCTGACTTGGACGCCGGGCTTTGGCTCAACATATGATATTTTCTTCGGAACTGATGCAGGTGCACTTGAGAAAAAAGGCAGCGGCAGCCTCGGCTCTGAAAGTTATGAGCCTGGACAGCTTGAATGGAATACGACTTACTATTGGCGGGTAGATGAAGCTAATAATGCCAATGCCGACAGCCCTTGGACTGGCCCTCTCTGGAGCTTCACGACGGCCAACTTCCTTATCATTGACGATATGGAGGCATACAATGATCTTAATCCTGATGATCCTAACAGTAATAGGATATTTCTAAGCTGGCAGGACGGATTAGAAGATCCGGCAAACGGTTCTCTCGTCGGTTATGATAATCCACCATTTGCAGAACAAAAGATCGTTCGCAGTGGTTCCCAGTCGATGCCGATGTTTTACGATAATAGCGCTGCCGCCAAATCAGAAGCAACTTCTGTCTTAACTTCCAATAGTGATTGGACAATTAAAGGTGTCGATACTCTGACAATCTGGTTCAGAGGCAGTGTAGGCAATGCTGCCGAGCAAATGTATGTCACCCTGAACGGCAGCGCAAGGGTCAATCATAGTAATCCGGATGCAGCAACGAAAATTACCTGGACAGCATGGAATATCGAATTGCAGAAATTTGCCGACCAGGGCGTCGACCTTACTAATGTTAATTCGATTACTCTCGGTCTCGACAACGTTACCGCAGGTTCTGGTAAGATGTACTTCGATGATATTCGTCTATTGGCACCGACACCTTAACTTTAGATTTGTTAGATAACTGAATTGTTTTCTGATTCAGACTTGTATGAACTCGGGGCTTATATCGATCCGTTCGGTATAAGCCCCGCTATTTTTCAAAAACACCATCAAAAAAGTGACACTATCAATAAATTTCATTCTCGCCATCTACTTAATCTGAAAAGAATAAAAAAATCTTTGTTTTTTATGCAAATATTCGGATTTTGGTGCTTCCGTCAATCGCTAAATTTGGTGTTCGTGGTGTCGTTTTGGAGACACGATGTCAGTGTGCCGCAGCAAGCTATGTCAGAGATGGGAGTAGGCCTCCCGCAACCGGCTTACAGGAGCAGGTTGCAAACCGC
>JAVVFI010000563.1:0-2345 GCA_032250555.1 Sedimentisphaerales bacterium | reverse complement strand
TAACGATAAAGGTTTATGGTTTTTATATTATAATGTATTTTTATATAGGGCAAAAATATGCAAAACAAACCCAATTTACCAAACACTCATTTTAGCATAAGTTGTTATTTTACAAGTAAATACGAGATTTTATCCGCTTGGCGGGCCAAAAAAAACAAACCCAATTCAAAGCCAATTTAACCCAAAACAAACCCAATTCGAACCCAATAAAGCCAAAAACAAACCCAATTTGTCGAAAGGCTAAAATGAACACAAATCACGTTACCTATAGCGCCGGCTATTATATATCAGCACGAAAAATCCGTAATATTACCCGTAAAAGTGCATTTATTAAAGAAATTCCGTAAAGTCATCTATCTCGAAGGCCGATAATCGATATTAGGCGGTACAGATATAGTGAAATTATTATTCTGAAAAGACAATTCCTTTTAGATGTATAAAACAAATGATTGAGAAGGGTTCATACGATGCTTAAAGCAAAAGATATAATGAGTAAGAAAGTGATTTGCATAAAAAGAGAAACCCCCGTCATCGACGCCATAAGAGTCATGTCGGAACACAACATTACCGGTATTCCTGTGGCCGAAGATGATATGACTCTCGTAGGGATTATTTCAGAACAGGATGTTCTAAGATTATTCCACACCTATCAAGATGAACAGGACAGGACTGTAAATGATTTTATGACACAACCCGCCATTCACTTCGAAGAGGATGAGTCTTTATTAGATGTCTGTTACTGCCTGAGAGACAACGCCATCAGGAGAGTGCCGGTTACATCGAACGGCAAAGTTACAGGTATTATCAGCAGGTCAGATATGCTTAAATGCATTCTCGGGTTTTGCGACAAAAATAATACCGAAGCCGTAGGCGCGGCGAATAATACAGAACGAGAAGCTTAATCACCCGTAAAGCTTTCTTATATAATCATATAGACTACTATAAGATCAATTCTTGCCGAGGGGATCATACCATCGCTTAGGTATATCTTCACCGAGAGTTTCCTTGATAGTTGTGACATGGCCGTCAAGCCAGAGACAGTTTAGATTTCCGCCCGTTCTGTCATCCTGGGTTGCTTTCGTAGAATGCCTGAAAATACCGCGGTACCAGCTCGTGCGATTGCCGGTCCTGTAGTGTTCAAAATTCATGCCGCTCGAATTGGCGTAGAGCATATCATTTCCGTTTTCGATTCTGGGCTCCATATGGTCGTGTGCAACTACAACTTCGGAATGGCGCGGGATGGAAACTGATTTTTCCTTTGTGAGCCAGCCGTTCATTGAATACGCTGAATTATCTACTTCACCAGCGCTATACAGTAACTCCTGAGCCACTATCTGAGTGAAGTTGTTAAAGCTTGGGCAGCCGAATAACTTTTCCTCTTTTAAATACTCAAGGTAGATAACGCCCCAATATGAGCGGTCATCGGAGGACTTTAGCAACTGCCCTCTTGAGCCATACCAAAGATGCCCATTACAGGCATTAGTGTGCGTGTGGAAATCGGGCATCAGGTAATCATTATCATCCAGGTACATTTGAATACCAAGACCAATACTCTTTAGATGTGCTCTGCATGCCTGTTCCCGTGCCTGTTCCTTTACCCTCTGGAGAGCAGGCATTAGTATGGCCAAGAGAAGCGCGATTATTGCGATGACAACAAGAAGCTCGATTAACGTAAAAGCTTTTTTCCTGCGCATTAATAACTCCTTCCAAAAATCTGCATTTATAATCGCTGGAATGAACTTTCTATTTCCAACAATCATTCGAGGGCACTTTGAATTGATTGGACCACCCAACATCAAATACCCAACCTTTAATACTTAATATAACATATTTGGAGGTTTAATCCAAGTACAAAAATAACCATCTTTTTGAAGTGGAAGGCCGCTTTTTCCAGATAAAAAGGGAATGCGATATGTATATCCAGCAGTTATTTCTTCTTTTTCCTGCATCTCTTGCTTTTCAAACACTGCTCACATCTGCTATCACTGCACCACTGGCAACAAAAACAATCCTTGCATTTATGCTTGCTGCCTTGCTTGTCAGGTTCAGGCTCATACACCAAACCTATGAAACCTTTAATTCTACGATAAGCCATAACTCATAGTCTCAGGTGATATATTTCTATTGTCGTTTTTATTAAGTACGCCGACTTCATAGAATCAGTTCAGTCGTGGCTGACAATTTTCAGTTTGCCAGTAACTGCACTACTGCAGCAACAAGGGTGGGAACAGATTTACAAATGGTTTACAGTAGTGTTGAATACCTTGTTCCCCGTTTTACTGCTGGTGTATCGTCCACACATTTGTATGCAGATATTTGCTGTGAATCCGCTTACACATCGCAGG
>JAVVFI010000562.1:0-2374 GCA_032250555.1 Sedimentisphaerales bacterium | reverse complement strand
GCCAACTGTCGTTAAAGCTGCTTGGTGACAAAATGCTTCTGACCACGTCAGTAGCTAAAAAAGTAATTTTGCATGTTTTGAATTGCTTGCGAATTGCCCTCAAAGCCGGCGTACAAAGTATTGCGTCGCCCATAGGAGAAGGAAGCCAGATGAGTATCTCATCTTCTGTAGTTTGTGAGTTACGCCGCGGAGATTGTGATTCGGGATTTGATTTGCACATAGCTATTTTCGCCCGTGCATTATATAGAAAGTTAATGACATAACCTGAAGAACCATAGCAAAGCCGAGCGCAATGAAAACAGAGTTATCCTGCCTGTCCGGGCTTATCAGGAACCATATACTTATCAACACACAAAACAGAACAATAATCTGTATAATTCCGGCCATTAGTCTCATTATCGAAAACTCACCGAACATATCGGTTCGCTGCATATTTTTTAATTGTGTGTTAATGCTCTTCAGCAGTTGTTCTGTTCCTTCGGCGGCTATTTCCTGTTCAACCTGTTCCGTCGGCTCTGCTTGCGTTTCTTCCGGAATTTGTTCGGGCTGTTGGACCTTGTCTGGTAAGACAGGTTCTGCAACAATTGGAGTCAGTTCTGCGGCTTGCGGAGCCGGTTCAACTGTCTCGATAATTTGTTCAACCTCTTGTTCAACCGGTTCGGCGGCCTCAGGAATTATTTCAGTTTCTTGCATGACCGATTCAGCTTGTTCCTCCGGCTCCGTCTTAGTTTCTGTTTCGGTCTCAACCGGCGAACGGAGGTGCTTTTTTATGATATTGACAACCTCCTTCATATTAATGGCTTTATAGTCCGGCCTGGGATCGTTTGGTTTGAGCTGTTGCCGACGGGAAGGCAGGTCTATCAATATAGTTTTGCAGCCCGCTCGCAAGCCGGCCCCTATATCGGTGCTGCTGTTGCCGACACACCAGGATTGGTCGAGATCTAAATCCATCTCCTCGGCAGCTTTCAACAGCATGCCGGGATTCGGTTTTCTTAACTCACTTTCCTGGCGGTATTTTTTTACAGCTCCCTCAGGATGATATGGGCAGTAATAAATCCCGTCTAAAAATGCGTTTTTTTCGGCTAACAGCTTCTCCAAACGCTTGTGAATTTCTCCGAGAACTTTCTCCGTAACAATGCCCCGGGCAACTGCCGATTGATTAGTGACAACTACCAGCTTATATCCGAGGGCTTTAAGCTCGATAAGTGCCCTCGGCACCCCGGTCAGCAGATTGACCTGCTCCGGACTGCTGATATAACCAGGATCTTCAATCAATGTATCATCACGGTCTAAAAATATCGCTTTATCAGACATATCTGTAAAATTTATTTTTGAGTCTAATTATTGGTAAAACTGCACTCCACAAGGTCACAGATTATATGATAAGCAAGCTGATGGATTTCCTGGCTTCGCGCTGTTGATTCGTCCTCGGCACAAAAACAAATATCGGCAATTTGTTCCAGCTTGCTGTTAATCCTGCCCGTAAAGGCTATTACATAAGCGCCTTTGTTCTTCGCCGACTCAGCGGCGGCAATAACGTTAGCTGAAGTGCCGCTGGTCGAAAAAGCCCATAAGATGTCGCCTTCTCTGACCAGCGCTTCAACTTGTCTTGAAAAGACCTTCTCATAAGAATAATCATTGGCAATGCATGTAATAACCGAAGTGTCTGTTGAAAGCGCCACAGCCGGCAAAGCCTTTCGCTCCCTCTTGAATCTCCCCACAAACTCACCGGCAATATGTTGGGCGTCCGCAGCTGAGCCTCCGTTGCCGCAAAGATAAACCGTTCCGTTGTTTTTCAAAGACCTTATTATCGCCTGCGAAATAGCAGCGATCGTTTCAATGCCTCTTTTTTGAAACTCCGCAGTCATCTTCTTATGCGTTTCGATGGTTTCTGTAATCTGTTTGTTTATATCTTCATCCATCAGGATTTTGCTTCCAATGCTTTTATTTTCTCTATTGTTACCGTCGAGCTTTTGCCTTCAACAAGCGGCGCAAGAAGGACTTTGCCGCCGCAGGATTCTACGAATTCCCTGCCAACGACACCTTTTTCCGCCCAGTCCTGTCCCTTCACTAATATATCCGGCTTTATCTTTTTGATTAAATTAAGCGGGTCGGGCTCATCGAAGACCGTAATATAATCAACTACTTCCAGTGCCGCTAAGATGGCGACCCTGTCATGCTGATTATTTATGGGCCGTTCAGGCCCCTTAATGGCCTTTACTGATTTGTCACTATTTAGCCCGACTACCACTATGTCACCCTGAGATTTACAAAATTCCAGATATTCGATATGTCCTCTGTGTATCACGTCAAAACAGCCGTTTGTAAAGACTACGATATTATTCCCCCTGCGATGCCATGTGAGTTCATCGAG
>JAVVFI010000561.1:0-2391 GCA_032250555.1 Sedimentisphaerales bacterium | reverse complement strand
GGCGGGTATTGGCACTTTTCAAGCCGCCAAGGACAAACATTATATCCACCCGCAGGCACAATTGCACTGCCGATTCCTGCCTTTTTATTGCTTCATTGCATAAAGTATTCATCACTTTTAACTCATTAAAATCGGACCGCCCTATTGCTCCAAGCACCTTGCCGAAATATTCCGGACTCTGCGTAGTCTGGCAAACAATCCCCAGCCTGGCGTTATGAGGCAGCTTATGCAAGTCACTCTCATCGGCAACGACAACTACATTCGCGGCACAACCCATAACAGCCTGGACCTCGGGGTGGTCCTCATCGCCAATAATTACGACCTCATAACCGTCACTCGCAAGCTCGGCGGCTATGCGCTGGACCTTCTTAACCAATACACACGTAGCATCAACAATATCGAGCCCTTCAGCTCGGAGTTTTGCTATTTGTTCCGGAGCGGCGCCATGGGAACGGATAAGAACCGTCCCTGAGCAAATTTGCTCAACATCATCAACAGTTTTCAGCCCGATTTCGGCCAAACGCTCCACCTCATTACTGTTATGAATAATCTGGCCAAGGCTATAAACAGCGTTTCCGTCTTTTTGCTGCGTCAGAGTTTTTTCGGCAACACTAATGGCATTTCTAACGCCGTGACAAAAACCACACTTTTCAGCAATTAAAACATCCATAAAATCACACGCATACACCAAACTTATCTTCTGGTAAAGTTATTCAAAGTAAAATTCTATACCAAAATCCCAATACAATCTACCAAAACTTTTTCAGCGCTGGCGATTGACAGCGGATATCCGGCACCAAGCAATCTGAATCGTAACCGGCACTAATTCTCCAGGTCCGAGGAAAAAAAGTCTTTAACAGGCTTGAGATAACAGCTCTCTGAAGATATAATCATTCGAATTACAGAAAAAATCCGAAAAACGATTGGATCACAAATGCAAAAGAGAAAAACAAAACAAGACTCAAGACTCAAGACACAAAATCCAGGACACATAACTTTTGTCTTTGGTCTGTGGTCTGTAGTTTGCGGCCTGCTTTTGGCCGGCTGTGCCGAACAGCAGCAATACCAGGCTACAGAGCCGCTCCTTATGGAAAATGCCGATAAACTCCGGGTAATGGAGGCAGCCGAAGACGTACTGGTTAAAATGTATTTTACCATAGAGAAAGCAAATGCCGAAAACGGCTTTATAAGAACAAAGCCATTACAAGGTGCACAATTCTTCGAATTATGGCGCAGTGATAGTGTCGGGACCGGCAACTGGCTTTTAAACAACCTGCACAGTATTAGAAGGATCGTTGAGCTGAACATAAGCGAACAAGACAAAGATTTATATATCAATTGCAATGTGAATACATACAGATTGTCACTGCCTGAGCGAGAAATCCGCAGCGCACATGCATACGATCTATTTTCAGTGAGCAGCCCGGCATTGCAGAGGATACAACTTCACCCTGAACAGAAAGAAGATATGGCCTGGATAGATTTGGGTAAAGACGAGCAGCTTGCAGCAGAAATTTTGAAGCGGATTCAACAGCAAATCGTATCCGGACAAACAGCGAGTAACAAAATATGAGAGTACTGGTCTGCGGTGGAGCAGGATATATAGGCAGCAACATGACGGCGATGCTTAATTCCGAAGGGCATGAGCCGGTGGTGTATGACAACCTCAGCAAGGGCCACAGAACCGCGATTGGACAAACAAAGTTCGTCGAAGGTGATTTGGACGATTATAAATCAATTGTCGAGACTCTACAGAAATACGATATCGAAGCGGTAATGCACTTTGCCGCCTTTATCGAAGTCGGTGAATCAGTTCAGGAGCCGCTGAAATATTATCGCAACAATCTTAGCTGTACTCAAAATCTGCTTTCTGCAATGGAAGCGGTCAGCGTGCAAAAGTTCGTCTTCAGCAGTACCGCAGCGGTTTACGGCATGCCTGAATATACCGGCGGGGGAATTTCAGAAGACTGCCCGACTCATCCAATTAATCCCTACGGACAAACAAAGTTAGCCGTTGAAAAAATGTGCAGCTATCAGAGCCGGGCGCAAAAACTGCGGTACGCATCGCTGAGATATTTCAATGCATGCGGTGCTGGAAATAATGCCGCTATCGGTGAGGACCACAAGCCTGAATCACATCTGATTCCTCTGACCATCCAGGCGGCAATGGGAAAACGCGACGATATAAAAATCTTCGGAACCGATTACGATACACCGGACGGAACCTGTATTCGAGACTACATTCACGTTGACGATTTATGCAGAGCGCATCTGCTGGTACTGAACAAACTGGACCAAAGCCGCGAATTAATTTATAACCTTGGTAACGGAAATGGTTTTTCAGTTCGAGAGGTAATCGAAACAGTCAAGCAGGTCAGCGGTAAAGATTTT
>JAVVFI010000560.1:0-2425 GCA_032250555.1 Sedimentisphaerales bacterium | reverse complement strand
CAATTCAAGCTCTTAGCAGCAAACTTCTATCCATGGAACTACCCGGCTTGCAAGTTTTGATATTTCAGGAGCTGTTGCTATTATCCCAAATATTACTGTCTCAATCGACGAGGAGGTCATTTAATATATTGAAATCGGCATTAGGTGTCTTTTAGGCTCTGAATATTTATCTTCAGTGTGGCTGATATAGGGGTTTTCCCTGATAGATAAAACAGGGCTAACCCCGATTTACTAAAATAAAATTGCACTTATTATAGAGCATAATATGGCTAATCCTGAGAGGTAAACCAGTGTGAAGGTAAAAGAAACGGGGCAGTGAAGAAGATTTTGGCTATTTTGTTATCTTTATTTCTTTAGGATTCGTATGCAGACCAAAAAATACCTTCTTAGCCTTCATACCCCTGCGGGAATCTCGCTTTCTCCTTCCCTCCGCACCGCAGGGGTCATTTTTGTCGTTAGCGATATAACGGGCACTTATTGACCATTGAAATTCACTTGAATCCCTCGCTTAAGGCGACACTTGTGACAATCGGTTCCGAGGATTTTCGCACTCCATTTCGAGGATTTTCCTAATTTACTTGACGTGTGCATAAAGTGTATTATGGGATTATCAACAATTGATCGTAGTCAACTATGGATTTTTGTATTTGATTAAGCCCCAGCTTCAATTCACTCCAATTCTCTGTTCCTCAAAGCAGGGGCTTCTTAAATTCGATGCTCATGATTCCCACAGACATATTTTTATACTCGGAAAATCGGAAATCTTGCACAGAGCCTTGAGACAGATACCCTTCGGGCAATATCAAACATGTATATTAAGAATACCGGATGCTGCCGCTGAATCCCTTTAATGCCCCCACCTTTTTAGCTTGCCATTATCAAAGCCAATCTACCCCTCATTTTTCGATATAAAACGCCCTCACTTTTGTAGAATTGAAAAGTTATTGTCCGATAATACAAAGCCCAATGACGCTGATTAAGAGGAGCAAAAGACTCGCATAGTCGAGCAGCTACAATAGCTTATTCTTCCAGTATGTCGGCTCCAGCCTTGCCCATCCAGGTAATATCCTGCCCAATACCCTGGACAGTCTGGCAGCTTGTCAAAGAAAAGACTAAAATAAATAAAACAAGCCCAAGAATTATTCTTTTAATCATTTTCCAAAATTCTCCTTTATCTGCGATAAACCTTATTAGGCACTACCACGGAATATGGCTGTAAAAAAGATATATTTTCTGATAATATTATATTGATTATCGGCAATATCATTGAAAGCTAATTATAAAATTTATCAGGTGAGTTGAATCTATTTACTAAAAAAAGGGTATTTCTAATGAAAATAGCCAGTTTTAACGTCAATTCAATACGCGCCAGGATAAATATTGTCCTTGAGTGGATAGATAAGAACCAGCCGGATATTCTATGCGTTCAGGAGACCAAGGTTCAGGATGATGATTTTCCAATGGGGGATTTTGACGGGACAGAGTACAGATGCGTCTTTAAGGGGCAGAAAAGTTATAACGGGGTGGCAATTTTCAGCAGAAATGAAATTACAAAGGTTAAATGCGGCTTCGATGACGAGCCGAAGGATGAAGCTCGTTTGATTAAGGCAGAAATTAACGGTATTAATATTGTTAATACATATATACCGCAAGGCTATTCGGCGGAATCTGAAAAGTTTGAATATAAATTGGAGTGGTTCGGCCGTTTGTCGAGGTTTTTTGAAGAGAATTTTCAACCCGGTGAGCCTGTAATCTGGGTAGGAGATTTAAATGTAGCACCAGAAAAAATAGATGTTTATGATCCTGCAAACTTGTCAGGGCATGTCTGTTTTCACCCACTGGTCCGCAAAGCACTTGAAAATGTAGTTCGCTGGGGGTTCATCGATGTGTTCAGAATGCACTGCCATAAGTCGGGGGAATATACATTCTGGGATTACAGGCGAAAAGATTCCTTTGAACGAAATATCGGCTGGCGTTTAGACCATATAATGGCTACAGAATCCATGGCAGAAAAGTGCACCGATTGTTATATAGACAAAAAAATACGACTTACAGCACGTCCAAGCGACCACGTGCCGATTATCGCCGAGTTCGATTTGTAATTCCGGCCAAAGATGCTTACGGAGAAAGGTTCATCGGGCCGATGTATTTTTTGGCAACGACAATGTTGTCAAACCAAACCCTGCTGACATGGCCCGGCGGTGCTTTGGTGATATAGAGCAGTACCCAGAGGAAATTCAGCTTCAATTCCTCGGTGCTTCGCCATTGAAAGCCCTCAAACGGTACACCTTCGGGATCCGGATTAAAGCTATCCCATACCCATTTGCCTTTTGGAAATCCTTTTCCAAGATGACTTACTATCTGGCCGTCCCTGCTCCAGGGCTTACCGTCAATCCAGATAGCCTGCTGGCCATTGCTTTCAGTG
>JAVVFI010000055.1:0-18589 GCA_032250555.1 Sedimentisphaerales bacterium | reverse complement strand
GAAGGTTGAACACTATTTCAAAGATTATGTACCTGTTAATTTAAATATTCTCGTTTTTGCTTCAGATTTTCTCGCGAATCCTGAAGCTTGAAGATAAGAGTGTTTGCACGGAAAAGACTACAACCAAACTACAACTAAAAGATACAATATGTGCGATATATGCGATATTTACCACTAACTAAGTTCTGAAATCAGCGATACTTGTGAAATATGAAGGATTTTGAGAAGTATTCAAAGTCCGCGACTCTATCCAATTGAGCTACGGGCGCATCAATCCATAAGTACTGGATATCTAACAACTTTCCATGTTGTTTGTCAACTCTTCAGAAGAGCTATTTGTAAATATCAACAAATTTAAGTTACCAGCCTTCGGCAATGATTTCAATTCCACACAGCAGGGGATCCGCTTTTCCTTCAGTTGTGGGGGTAAGAGTGACTTTCAAATCATCTTTTATGTTAATTCCTTTAAATTCCTTTACTACAGTACGATTGGCTTGGCCCGCTTCCTTTGCGATATCGAACGCTTTCAAGACCTGTTTACCCTGTAGTGAGATATTGAATAAACGCCGACCAACTTCGTATTCGGCATTCTCAGCAAAATACAGGCGTACTGTATAGGGTCTGGGTTGTTCAAAAGCACCCTTGATGCTATCTTCCTGCCAGGTGGGAATTTTTTCGATATGCTTGTCGAAGGCGTCAACGCTTGAGGGATTCCTTCCTGGTTGAATAAACATGCGAATGGAGACTTCTCTGAGTCCTGTTACACCCGAGGCGGTTATCCAGTTATGCCTATCATTCACTTTCGAACTGTGGGAACGGAACCACTGAGGATTTGTATATTTTGCTCGAATTGGGATGTCAGGGGATGGGCCTCCAATGCTCGGAAATTCCAACCATAACATATTCTTTTCCGCGTAGTGATTTCCCGGAGCTCCAAAATTAATTCCTACCTGCTTAACCGGTGTCACCTCATCCGGGACCCGATAGTAGTCAAAAGTCCAATGCACGACCTCCGGCATATGTACCAAAGCAAGTGATGCTTGATTTTGGTAGCTGCATACGCAGGTTCGGGTATAGTCCGGCGCATTTAGAACGCCGTTGGCGATGATTAAATTCGAAGTGCAGCCAGACTTGAATCCGCCAAGACTGGCCGTACTTTGTCCTTTGGTCAGGTCTATAAATGCTCCTGAGGCCGAACGAAAAGTCAGCAGATTCTCACTTGCTACCGCCGTATTGCATCCCTTGAACCGAACCCATGTCCATGGAACCGTTTGGCCGGTCATAGGATGTTCGCGTGTTATTTTTTCGCCGGTAAGCAGGTCGAAAACCTTTGCTTCAGCGGGAGCAGAACCGCTGCCGCCACCGGTTTGTGTAATAATCCAGTCGTGGTATAGTATCGGAGGCCCCTTGTAGCTGTCATCAATTCTCCAGAGAACTTTGCCGTCCGATCCTCTATAAGCAGTCATACCCTTACCGGTTTCATCCCTTGCTCTATCCCCGGAGAGGCTTCCTGCCTCAAGCAGAATATCATGCTCAGTAGAATAGGCAAGCCATGTACCAAAAATGTCTTCATTGCTTTTCCAAAGTATCTTGCCCGTCCTGGCATCTAAAGCATAGAGCGTGTGTGCTTGCTCGAAGTTGATCCCGCGACGTTTCAGGTAGGCTAGCTTGGCAGCACTCATCCCGTCGATACAGAATACTTTGTTGGCTGTTGTAGTAATGGCGTTATGTCGAAATGAGTATTTTGCGTTGTGTTTCCAGAGAACTTCGCCAGTGCGGCGATCCATGGCAACGAGCATCTTGCTGCCGGAAGCATAGTCAGCATTGAACGTTATCCCGGAGACATTTCTTAGACTGGTTTGCTTAGCGTTCCTGTTAACATCAGATTTACCGTTCGGTAGGGCGACCAAGTATGGATTTATGGTAAAAGTGCTGCTATTAGTTTTCCTATTATGCCCTTCGATGGCCAGCACATTTTTTCCCTTTCGCAAAAAGCTACTGTGATTATCGATCTTGAAATATTCCCAGCCTCTGCGTTCATGTTCGTCTATACCCGAAGCTCTGGCTCCGCTGCCACTGGATACGCCTACTCGGAGGATTTCTCTGCCGTTGAGGTAAGCAATAAAGGCGTCATCGTATTTTACTACCAATCCCAACTCGTGTAGATTATTCGGATTCGGTATGCTGAATGATTTGCGTATGTATACGGTGGTATAGCGGTTTTTCATATTCTCCAGCAGCGTTTTGTTTTCGTCATCATTATAGCCGAAACCTGCTGCTGAGGTTTTCCACTTACTGGCATCGAAATCCGGCTGTATCCATTCATTATTCGGTCGAGTCCCGGCCAGGTACTGCCAATCGGCGCCTTTGTCAATAACGGATTGCATGTTTTCGGGGATCTCTGTACTTGTTTTTTTATCCTTTAGCGGAATATTCAATGGAGAAGCCGTTGCGAGCAGTAAATCTTCCCAGACAGCAACTGTGCCCCATCGAGGTTTGTCCTCATGAGGCATCGAGAATTCTTTAGTAGTCCTGCCTGTAGCCGGGTCAAGTACGTGGATATTACTTCCATATACAACGTATACACTGTCCGAAACTGATACGTAATTGCTACCAATCTCATTGGCACCTGGTTGATGACTGGTGTTGTCATAGAACTTGCCCAGATCGGGGAATTGTCTTTCCCAAAGTAGTCGGCCGGTATAGACATCAACGGCCCGAAGCATATCCGGCCCTTCGATGAAAAGCCGTCCGCCAACTACCTGAGGAGATGGGCCGTGTCCGTGCCGGGGCAATATCTTATCATTAGGAGGGCCACCGAACCACAGGAGACCCAGTGGGGCTTTGACTTGCTTATCTCTGGACATAACAGTGTTGGCCGAATCACCGTACTGATGTGTCCAGTCGGCTGAATCCGGCAGTGGACCGTTTCTTGTTAATGAAATAAATCCATCCGAGCTTGTAATAGAACTGCCAGGCAGTTTGGAATTTATGGCCTGTGTAAAAAAATTAAGATGTTTGTTTTGAGGTATAGAAAAGAAGGTCGTACCCCCGTATGGACGCAGCGAATTAAAAACACGCTCAATAAAGGTACTACCTTTGTGGAAACCTGCTGCCTCGATGTCTTCCGATACAATCAGATTAGCCATATACGGAGGTAGCTGCATCGTTGTGATATCACCATAATGAACGGAAACCCGTGTTCCGTATTGCCCGGCTTCGTCAAGTCTATGGCGTATAGTTTCAATCTTTCCCTCATTCGGTTCGACGACGATAATATGTAACTCTGATTGGCTTAGCAACTGAGAAAGAAGCTCACCAGTGCCAAGTCCAAGTAACAGGCAATATCCGTCTTTTTGGTTTGTCGTTTCCAATATTTCTCTGGCTTTATCTTCCCAATGATTGGAGCTGTCAGGAAGTGGTTTAATTTGCCTTGCATAGTGTTTTGGCTTGGTCTTTTGATCTGCGAAACAATAGATGCCGCCCTGCAGAGTAATCACAAAAAGCTTACCGTCTGCGGCCAGCATGTTCCACACTTCGCCATTTACTTTTTCCTGCCACGAGACTTTAGGTTCATCGTTTTCCAGAGGTATATCGATTGCAAAAATACTGCCTTCGTCGCCGCTGCCATATAACCGTGAGCCGGCTTTGATGTGTATTCTCTTAAGTTCAGATGGGGCCTGTGTCTGCCACAATTTCTTTACTTTTTTGGTTTCCGGTTCAAATTTGTTAGCTGTGATTGAATTGAGTTGTGTGCCGATGATAACATCGTCTGCTATTACAGATGCCGGTGCTCCGGGAGTTGCGATGCCGTCTGAAAGCTGGTATGTGGTTCCACGGTTGAAGAAATGGTCGCCTGAGGCGATAACCTCACAGGCACCGGTTTTTCCATATTTGTTCAAATGGTAGTACAGAAACTGTCCTGTATTCCGGTCGTAGGCCGCTGGTACTGAACGGCCCCCGGATATGAGCAGTTTATCTTCCGTGGCGACTAAATAACCTTGAGGTGCGACACCCGCAAAAGCAGGACTGCTATGCGGCTGCATGAGGTAAGTCGCACCACTGCCGCTGTTGGTCCAGACGATATCTCCAGTATTAGCATCTATAGCATGGATAAAGATACCCATGAATGGCCAAATACTGGCCGCGAAGTATATCTTATCCTCATATAGAACAGGTCCGCCCCGCACGGGCCACATTCCAACCAGCCTATCATTACCGATGACTTTTTTCTCGGAGGGGCCTCCGAGGAATTTGCTAATGAGGGAGCCGTTTTCGGAATTAAGGCAATAGAGATATCCGTCATCAGAGGCGAAGTAGAGCTTGTCTTTATAAACTATCGGTGCAAATCGCACAGGGCCTTCGGTGTAGAAACGCCACTTCTCTATTCCTGTTTCTGTGTCATAGGCGGTTACGGAGTCTGAAACCATTGAGCCGACAAATATGGTTTTACCGGCAATAACGGGTTCGTATGAGGCGTCAAACTGCATTCTGTATTCACTTTTTGGCCAGGCGGGCCTGGGAGTAGACAGCTCACGAACCCATTGCAGATACATTGTAGATGGCAGTTCCTCAGGTGATGAGGCGCGGCGGCCCGCATCGTATCGCCACATAGGCCAATCGTACCCATAGGCCATGGGAGAGCTAAATAATGTCGAGAAAATCCAACAGCCGATAATAATAAGCAAAAATAGGCGTTTATTGTTGATTTTACCTAAATTTGCAGTACGTTTGAGTGTGTAATTATTTTTAGACATAAAACCTGTACCTCACCAGTTGGCAAATTGCTTTGTGTTTGATAATCTTTGGAATGACTATTGAATCGTCTGTTGTTAGCTCCTCTCAACTATCGCAGATGATGGTTTATACTTGTATCATCTTATACCTATAGTTATATAGGCCGAAATGACCCTTGTTTAGGCTATAATCAGAAAATTACTTGTCCATATACGCTATATTAAAACTTCTACCTTATTATATTAGCAAATCCACTATGAATGTTCAATATATTTTGGCCTATATATGTGAGAAAGTCCCCGATTTGAGTGAACATCTATTGACTTAATGGCCTTATATATGGTAGAATAAAAGCTGATTTGCAGGGTTTTTTTGTTTTTCAAAGCTCTACAAAGGTCCAAGAATATAATCGCAGTCAATAGTCTGAAGCATCAGTAAATAGGGAGGCAGGAAATAACCATATCTCAGAAAATTTCATTAATGTCGTTGGCGCTACTCGTGTATTTAGCGGGCTCAATTAATACTCATGTCCGGGGGGCATCCAGCAACAATCAATCTATCCGGATTATCCTAAATGAGATTATGTACCATCCGTACTCTAAGGAGAACCAAGCTGAGGACATTGGTGCAGAATATATCGAGCTATTTAACCAGGGAAGCACATCGATCAGCCTGGCTGGCTGGCAGCTTACTAATGGTGTTAGTTTTGTTTTTCCGGATATAACCATCGACGCAGGAGAGTATCTTGTAATTGTGGCGAACATGGATACATTTACTTCCAAATATCCCGGTGTTAGTAATTTTGTCGGGGGCTGGGATGGTAAATTGAGTAATAGCGGGGAAGTAATTAAGCTGGTTGACAGCACTGGTGAGATTATAAACTCGGTCCATTATGCCGACCAGGGTGACTGGGGAGTTCGTGAACTGGGGCCGAGAGATTATGGTCATCGCGGCTGGGACTGGGTTTCCGCCCATGATGGTGGCGGCAAGTCTCTGGAGCTGATTAATCCGGCACTGTCTAATGAGTACGGGCAGAACTGGACGGCGAGCAACAGCATCGATGGCACGCCCGGTATGATTAACTCGGTAACTGATAGTGATATCGCTCCTTTAATTATTGACGTAACGCATTTTCCGATTATTCCGGATTCAAATGATACTGTGACAATAACAACTCGCATTTTAGATGAGCTGAAGACTGGCCTGGATGTAACTCTGCATTATCGAATTGATTTCTCAACATATAGGAGTGAAGACATCTATGCCCTTTACGACCCAAAATTTTACAATGATATTACGATGTTTGATGACGGAGCACACGGTGACGGCGGGGCGGGCGACGGGTTGTACGGAGCAGTTATTCCAGCTCAGCAGGATGGCAAGATAGTAGAATTTTATATCGAAGCAAGTGATGCCGGAGCTAATCGGCGTACCTGGCCTGCACCGAGTATTATGGACGGAGTGCCGGAGCAGGTTACGAATGCTCTTTATCAGGTAGATGACTCTTTTGTTGCAGACGATTACTGGACACCAGGCAGTCAACCGATTTATTATCTGATTATGAGTGAGATGGACAAGGGCCGACTGCTTGATATTGGTGATCGCGAAGGCGGCGAGCATAACAGTGACGCCCAGGTGAACGTCACTTTTGTCAGTGTGGATGGTATTGACGTGAAAGTAAGGCATAATCTCGGTGTGCGTAATCGCGGGCATGGCTCTCGGAACCAACCACCGAATAATTATCGCCTGAATTTTCCCCATGATCGTTCGTGGAAAGGTATTACGGCGGTCAATTTGAATACCAAATATACATACTACCAGTTGGCCGGTAATGCACTCTTTCGAATGTCCGGGCTGCCTCAACCTGATGTTATTGCCGTACAGGTCCGGTTGAACGGGGAGAACCTTGCCCAGTCAGGGAACTCGATGTTCGGTTCGTACGCGCATGTCGAGGTGATTGATAACGACTTTTCCGATAATCATTTTCCGAACAATAGTGCAGGTAACGCTTATAAGGGTATGCGTGATTTAGGCCCTGCCGATTTCGGCTATCGAGGGCCGAATCCCGATTCTTATCGCAACAGCTACTTCAAGAGTACCAACACCGCGGCGGATGACTGGTCAGACATCATTGATCTTAGCTTTGTTATGTCCGATACTACACCGGATGATATTTATGTAGAAGAAGTCAATCGTGTTGTCAATGTAGATCAATGGCTGCGTTTCTTTGCCATCAATGCTCTACTGGATAACAGTGAAACGTCTATCAGTAATGGATACGGTGATGACTACTATCTCTATCGTGGTGTTGAGGATCCACGATTTGTTCTTATTCAACACGATTTGGATACTATCTTCGGCAGGAGTGGCAGCACTACGAGCAGCATTTTCCGATCCATAGCGCTTCTTACCGTGAATCGTTTTCTAACGCATCCTCAATTTCTTCCTCGCTATTATTTTCATTTGAGGGACCTTATTGAGACGACGTTCTCTGCCGAGCAACTTGGGCCGTTTCTGGATACTCTCCTCGGTGATTTTGTTCCAACAAATACTATCGAGCAGATGAAAAATTTCGTAGCGACACGTAATCGGCACGTCCTTTCTCTTATTCCTTCTGAGTTAACGATAGACAGCGACCTGCACCAGTTAAATAATTACTACCGAAGCCTCCTGGATAGTTTCATACTCTACGGGGTCGCCGATCCAGTCGTGACTCGTTCTGTGCTGATTAACGGCCAGTTGGCTAACTGGACATCATTCGAAGGGAAGTGGGATTTCGGCGGCTCCAGAGGTATTACCCGGACACTCATCAGCACTCGGTCGGTTTGGAAATATCTCGATAATGGTTCCAACCAGGGCACCGCCTCTGATGGTTCTAATTGGTTTGCTCATCCTAATTATAATGATTTAAATTGGCGTCAGGGACCGGCCGAATTAGGTTATGGTGATGCCTATCAGGGCCGACCGGAAGGAACGGTCGTAAATAGCGGGCCAGATGGAGGCCACTTTATCACAACCTATTTCAGGCACTCGTTCGATGTGAGCAACGTATCACAATATTCTCGAATGTATCTGCGGTTGCTTGCCGATGATGGAGCAGTAGTTTACCTTAATGGTGTAGAAGTTGTTCGCAGTAATATGCCCAGTAGAGATATTGACTATCTCACGCGGGCCATCAGCAACTTAAGCGGAACTGCTGAGTCAACGTTCACCGAATTCTCCGTCGATGCGAGCCTTCTGTCTAACGGAACAAATGTTTTAGCGGTCGAGATACATCAGTATAATCCCACGAGTGCTGACGTAAGCTTCGACCTTGAACTTGCAGGTATTATCCCCTCTCAAGGCGCAGGGACATTAAAACCTGGTATCAATCGTATTATAGTAGAGACTTTCGATGGGCCCGATGGCATGGGCAAAAAGCTCCAGGATGGACACGTCGATATCTGGTACGATAATGGTGACGTTGCAGAAATCTCTGGAGTGCTCAGTTCTGATACGACTCTGGATGCCGCATCAGGTCCGTGGTTTGTAACGAGCGATGTAACTGTGCCAGCCGGAATCACTCTCGTGATAGAGCCGGGTACTACTGTGTTTTTTGATGAGGGTACGCGTTTAACAATAAATGGGCGGCTCGTGGCACAGGGGGCGGAATATGAGCGAATACAATTAACCAGCCTTCCATATGCGTCCTCAACCTGGGATGGCCTGCATTTCAACAGTGCAGAAGATAATTATCTTACTTATGTGGATATGGAATATTCCTCACATGACGGTGAGTCAATTCATTTGAATGGTTCCAGGCTCCTCATTGACGATGTGACCTGGGCTGGTACCGACAGGACAATTATCCAAACAAGCAATTCCTCTTTGATTGTACGAAACAGCATCTTTCCGGATACGACAGTGCAGACCGTTTCTGGTTACGGCATGCATTCTTCCGACCCGTATCTGATCTTTGAGAATAACATCTTTGGTATCTGCAATGGCGACAAACAAGATGTAGTTGATTTCACCACGAGCGGATCAGAAATGAGACCGCAATTTATCAATAATGTTTTTCATGGCGGGGGAGATGACGGCCTTGACCTTGACGGTACGAATGCCTATATCGAAGGCAATGTGTTTATGAACTTTCACAGGAACTTCAGCCCTGAAGAGGGTGAGTCTTATGCAATAACTACTGGTTATGACGGTGTTCACAGCTCTAATCATGTAATTGTCCGTAATTTATTTATTAACTGTGATAATGCGGTACTGATCAAAGACAGGTCATGGATTAGCTTTGAGAATAACACTGTTGTGAATTGCTCCGGATCCGGCATCAACTTCGATGAACCGCAAGAAGCTGGAATAGATCCCGGTGAAGGGGGGTATCTGGCTGGAAACATTTTCTGGAATACTCCAAACCCACTGGGACACTATTACGTGAATGACACGCAATGGCCTGCTACGGACATTACCGTGAATTATTCGATTATTCCGGCCGAGTGGCACTACTTCGGCATTGGGAATATTGACGCGGACCCTGTCTTCGTTGATCCTGAGACAGACTTCCATCTAAAGGATGTTTCAGCCTGCATAGGTGCAGGGCCTTTAGGTATTGATATCGGGGCTTATGTGCCAGACGGTGCAGCGATTTATGGTGAGCCGGATAGGGTGACATACCAAACTGGTGCCACGCTCCTCGTCGGCGGGCCGGGAATTACGCATTACAAATATAGCATCAACAATCCCCTCGGACCCTGGAGCGAAGAACGGCCGGTGGATATGCCCATCGAGTTGACAAAACTAATCAATGGTCAGTCTTACGTCGTTTTCGTAATAGGTAAAAATGCCGCGGGGCTCTGGCAAAGCGAAGAGAATTCAGCCATATCACGCGTTTGGACTATCGATACCTCTTATTCGAGCCTGGTTATTAATGAAGTGCTGGCTATTAACAACTCGGCCTTTGAACATGAAGATACCTTTCCTGACCTGATAGAGCTTTACTACGATGGACCAACTTCGCTTAATCTATCCGGTATGAGCATAACTGATAATTCTGATGAGCCGACCAGGTTTTTGTTCGGCGGCGGAACCACGATCGAACCGGGCGAGTATTTGATTCTTTATGCTGATTCCGAGACTACATCAGGCATCCATCTGGGCTTTTCTCTGAACGGAAATGGTGAGAGTCTTTACCTGTATGACCAAAGTGGCGCACTGCTGGATTCGGTGGAATTCGGTTTGCAATTACCGGATCTTTCCATCGGCAGGATAGGAAACGACGGTCAGGCTTCGGCGGACTCCGTTGAATCGTGGAAGCTGACAGTGCCAACCATTGGCCAGGCCAATATAGCCCAGCCCATGGGCGACCCTAAGACACTCAGGATCAATGAGTGGCTCGCCAACGGTGAGGTGCTGTTTAATGATGACTTTATTGAGCTGTTTAATCCCCATGTTTTACCGGTCAATCTGAGCAGTCTTTACCTGAGCGACAATCCCGAAACTCAACCTGACAAATATCAGCTTGGCCCGTTGAGTTTTATTGCCGGGCAGGATTTCGCTGTGTTCAGGGCGGACAGCAAGAATCAGCCCGGTCATGTGGATTTCAGACTTTCAGCCGACATAGAATTGATAGGTTTGTTTGATTCTGAGCTGGAAGGGATTGACAGGGTAATCTACGGACCGCAGACGACTAATATTTCTCAGGGTCGTATTCCCGACGGTACGGATAACCTCGCGTTTTTCGAACTGCCAAGCCCCGGCGTTGCCAACCCGTCAGATGTGCTATCAGACTTTACTGTGACTACGCTTTTTTCGGAGGATGCCGACAAGTATGTTATGGTCCCGACGGGCGAGATTGGCCAGGAATGGAAAAATGAGATTGGTTTTGATAACTCAACTTGGATTTTTAGCTCGGGCAGAGCCGGAGGTATAGGCTATGAAAGGAGTTCGGGTTATGAAAGTTTTATCGCCCTCGATGTTGGAGCTCAGATGTACCAGTTGAACACTTCCTGTTACGTTCGCATTCCTTTCCGTGTTGACGTTGACTTAGACAGTATTGCCGAGCTTATCCTAAAGGTACGATATGATGATGGTTTTATCGCCTATCTGAATGGAGTTGAAATTGCCAGACGCAATTTTACGGGCACGCCAGCGTGGAACTCCAATGCAAGCTCCAGCAACTCAGATTCCGAAGCCGTAGTCTTTGAAAATATCGATATTTCTGAATACATCAGCAATCTTAAACCGGGAGATAATATACTGGCCATTCAGGGATTGAACAGGTCTTTAACCAGCTCGGATATGCTCATTAGTGCCGAACTTGATGCTACTATTGCGATGTCTGATGATGATTATCCTTTCGCTGATGTCACAGACCTGCTGTATGGCCTGCGAGTTACCGAGCTGATGTACCATGCTTCCATCGGCGACAGCTTCGACTACATCGAATTGCAGAATATAGGACCGAAGACACTGAATCTTAACGGTGTTCATTTCAGCAAAGGCATTGACTTTACTTTTCCTGAAATGGTGCTTGAGGCAGGCCAATATGTTGTAGTTGCGGCTAACGTTGCTGCTTTTCAGGCGGCGTATGGTAAAAACATAAATATTGCCGGTCAATATTCCGACAGCCTGAGCAATGGCGGTGAAGAGATTGTTTTAAGCATTCCTCTCCCTATGAAAGCGGCGATATTGCGGTTCGATTATAGTGATACATGGTATGCAACCACTGATGGCGATGGTGACTCGCTTGTGATTAAGGACGCATTCGCCCCTCCGGCCGCATGGGACAAAAAAGAAAACTGGCAGCCTGCAACGCCCACTCCCGGAAGGCAGTAATCAGATATTGTGTCTGAAGTGTTTCATTGAACATATCAGACAGTAAAAGAGAGGAATTCCCGTGTTAGCGATTTTGTATGTTTGCCCGGTTTTCCGTCTCCGATGAGCTTACCGTCGAATTTTACCACGGGTGTAATATCTTGTGTAGTTGAAGCAATAAACAATTCATCGGCATCACTGGCCTGCTGGGGTGTTAGCGATTTTTCGATAGTTTCCAGTCCAATGTTTTTGCCTGCCTTGATAACAAATTGACGTGTAATGGAAGGCAAAATGTTAGCTGTAAGCGCTGAAGTTTGCAGTGTTTGTTCTGAGATTGCAAAAAATGCGGAGCTTGCTCCTTCGGTAATAAGGCCGGCCTCATCGACAAGTATCGCCTCGTCACAGCCTTTTGCGGCGGCGTCCCTGCGGGCAAGGACATTGGCTAACAGGTTCAGAGACTTTATATCGCATCTTTTCCATCGCCAATCCGGATGGGTCGACACTTCAATTCCTTTGGTCTTGGTTTGCGTATTATCTTCCAGTTCTGTAACAGTGAGAAAAAAATTGGGTTCTAAATCAGCATTACCGAGGTGTTTTCGCAGTTCAGAACCTCTTGTAACGTGAAAATATATCCTGGCGTTAGATATCTCGGCAATATCGAAAGATTTCAGAATACGGTTGTGAATCCGATCGATGTCCAGGGGGCCTATTTCAATCGCAGATAAGCTGTTGGCAAACCTTTGCAGATGTTCTTCAAGTGTAAAAATCCTGCCGTCATAACTTCTTACCACTTCATAGACCCCATCACCGAAGAATATACCCCGATCAAGATAAACAGGCTCAAGCTCTGTTATAGGCACGATTTTGTCTTGTATCATTGCTATTTGCATAAAATTACTCCCGAAAAGGTCTTGAGCCGAGATTTTAACTTCATATTGGGCGGTAGAAAACAAAAATATCTGATAATTTGCTTTACAAGAAAAGATTCAGTCTGTAAAATCTCCCTTTTGTCTGAATAGTTGAATATGTAAAAGACAGGAGTTTTTTTGAAATGTATGCAATAATTGAACAGGGTTCAAAGCAATATAAAGTTAGTGAAGGCGATTGTTTGGATATAGACCTAACGGAGATTTCGCCCAAAGCCAAAAAAATCAAGCTGGACAAGGTCTTATTTGTCAGTGACGGTAAGAAAGTCAAAATCGGCAATCCGTACTTGAAAGACGCTAAGGTTACCGCCTCGTTTAAGACTTCGGCAGAAGACGCTGTCGTCAAGGGACAGAAGCTCTATCCATCCCACTTTCGAAGACGCAAAAACAGCAAAACGCGCATCGGCCACCGACAAAAGTACCTGCAAGTGGTAATTGAAAAGATAGAGGCCTAAAAAGATTTTTGTGTTCTGTTCCTGTGAGAAAAGCAATCCTACAAATTATCCCCGGATTTTGTCGGGGATATTTTATTTATTTGCAAGAAGGAATTTATTGATTAGCTCTTCGGCAAATGTTTGCCATTGAGCCTGGTCATTTTCGACAAAATATTCGAATGACTTATCATCAGCCAGTTCTCCCAGCAGGGCTTTTCGGTCGGCTGCTTCGGCTACCTCTTTGATAATCCGTTTTCTCAACTGCTCCAGTTCGACAAGAAATAGGCCGTGCTTTTCGGAGAAAGTCTTTTCCAGTTTCTTTCTAATATGCCCGGCGTAGGCGGGACAGCGACCTTCGGTTCCGATGGCTATTTGCAGGTCGCCGCGTTTTACCACCGCTGGTACATAAAAATCACAAAGCTCCGGCACATCCACAACATTACACAATATCTCTAATTCCTGACAATCTTTGTATATCTGCTTGTTGAGCTGATTGTTATTCGTGGCGGCTATCACAAGTACCGCTCCGGCAAGATATTCTTTTGAATATCTGGATTTTATTAATTCAGCATTTTTACCCTGGCATATAACCGTCATCATATTGTCAATCCGCTCGGCTACAACTACAAGACGGGTACCGGCATTTAATAATGCCTGGGCTTTTCGCGCAGCTACAGAGCCGCCGCCTATCACAACCGAGCGACGATCTCCAAGTTCCAGAAATATAGGATATTTAGCCATAGTCGTATTATACCAAACTGTCTCCGACAGCAATATCAAAATTAAAAGAAAAAGGCAAACTTCCAAAGTTTCAGACAGGAGTAATAACGAGTAGTGCTGGTCCTCTTAATTATAGCTCAAACATTATTTGAGCCTTTTCAACTCGTTTAATCGCTGATATATTATAAACTCACATAGTTTGTGACTGGAATGAAAATATGGATTCGACAAAAAAATTCAGCCGTCTCTAACCGAAGCTGTAAGAAAGCTGCAGGTAGTTGATTTTACAGCTGTTGTCGTGTATGACTGGTTTGGAAATAATGTCTATAAAGAAGGAGTAATATAATTGAAGGTTGCTTTACTTGGTCTATTACAGTCCGGCAAGAGCACTATCTTGTCTGCCGTTAGCGGTAAGAAAATTCCGCCGGTCGGTTCGACGTCAATCGAAGAAGCTATTGTTCCGGTTCCGGACGAGAGGCTCGGCTGGCTTACAGAATACTACAAGCCTAAGAAAACCACCTATGCCACAGTCGATTGTCTTGACCTGCCGGGCTTTAACTTTACCGATGAGCACGGCCGGGCCGCCGCGAGGCGATTAATTTCTCAGATAAGGACGGTTGAATTACTTGTTCTGGTTGTCCGGTCTTTTGAGAATCCTGCGGTTCCTGCTTATCGAAACAAGGTAAATCCCGCCGGAGATTTAGCGGAATTGAGGACTGAAATGCTGCTTGCCGATTTGGAACTGGTAGCTGCACGTATCGAAAGACTCGAAAAACAAGTCCACAAGCCGACTAAAACCCAGGCTCAGGACAAGGTGGAATTAGCCCTGCAAAAAAAATTGCAAGAGGCGATAGAATCAGAAAAACCTATTAGTTCGGCAATTGAAACAGAGGCCGAGCTTAAAATGATTAAGTCTCTCGGATTTCTGACATTAAGGCCGATTGTGGTTGCTGTAAATGTAAGCGAGGACCAGTTGGATAAAAAATTCGATTTCAGCAACGAGATTGACAGTTCAGTTCCGGTTATTGCAATGTGTGCCAAGCTGGAACATGAGCTGGCACAGTTGGATGATGAGAGCAGGGCAGAGTTTATGGCTGATATGGGTATAGCAGAATCAGCGGCAAGCAAGTTCGTCGAAAGCTGTTATTCGGCCCTGGGGCTCATCAGCTTTTTAACAGTTGGTTCGGATGAAGTGCGTGCCTGGCCCATAAAACAGGGAACAATTGCACATAATGCTGCCGGTAAAGTACATAGCGACATTCAGCGAGGTTTTATCAGGGCTGAAACTTTTACCTTTGACGACCTCAAAGAAGTTGGAAGTGAGAAAGACCTCAAAGCTGCCGGTAAGATCCGGCTCGAAGGCAAAGATTACATCGTTAAGGACGGCGACATTATAAATTTCAGGTTTAATGTTTAGTGTAACAAAACTCGAAGGCCATATTTGTGAACCGATTCTTAAAGCTGTTCGTTCCTGGATTGATAGTGATATCAGTGGTGGTCATTGTTCTGTTCAGTCTGGATCCCAAAAGTCTGGATACTTCAAAGACCTACACTTATCAAATAATTAATTCCTATCCTCATGACCGGGAAGCTTTCACACAGGGACTTATTTACGAAGATGGTGTTCTCTATGAAGGAACAGGGCGTAACGGGTATTCTGAACTGCGCAAAGTAGAGCTTCAAACCGGTAAGGTCCTGCAAAAATACGAACTATCAGAAGAATTTTTCGGAGAGGGTATAACCGTTTATGGAGATAAGATTATCCAATTAACTTATCTGTCAAATGTCGGTTTTGTCTATAACAAGGAAACGTTTGAGTTGTTGCGAGAGTTCAATTACCCAACGGCTGGATGGGGTATTACCAATGATGGAAAACAATTAATTATGAGTGATGGTACGCAGAAATTGTATTTTCTGGATACCGAAACTTACCAGCAGGTCCGCCATATCGAAGTTTATGATCGGGGTGTTTCTGTTTGGGGACTTAATGAACTTGAATATGTTGAAGGACAAATTTATGCCAATGTCTGGCCTACCAAACGCATTGCACGGATTTCGCCGAAGACGGGTCGGGTGATTAGCTGGATAGATTTGCGTGGACTCCTAAGTGAGTTGGACCATTCTATGCAGGTTGATGTTTTGAATGGCATTGCTTATGACAACGAAAAAGGCCGATTATTTGTAACCGGAAAATTTTGGCCGAAACTTTTTGAGATTAAGCTGATTCCGGCAAAATAATACTGGCGGAAAATATCTTTGTTTGCTATAAGAATACGATATTCTGCCGTTGAAATAAGTAAAATTCATTTAGAATGCCAATCTGCAGTTTACTTTCCTTCTGGAGAATGAGTATGAAATCTGTTGCGTTAACTGGTTTGAATCAAATGGAGCTTCGGGAAGTTCCCGGCCCGAGCATAGAAAAAGAAACAGACGTTCTTTTAAAAATTGAAAAGGTCGGTATTTGTGGTTCCGATGTTCACTATTACGAGACCGGCAGAATCGGCGAGCAAATTGTCGAGTATCCTTTCGTTGTAGGCCACGAATGCTCCGCTACTGTTAAGGCCGTCGGCAGCTCGGTTACCCGAGTCAAAGTCGGTGATGAGATTGTTGTTGAGCCTGCCGCTCCCTGTCATAATTGCCGGCAGTGTGCTCAGGGCAGAGAGAACACTTGTTATAATGTTCGTTTTCTTGGTACACCCGGGCAGGGGGGCGGTTGTTTATGTGAGTATCTTGTTATGCCGGAGGAATGCTGTTTTCCAACCAATAGCAAAATTACCCTCGAACAGGCGGCATTATGTGAGCCTTTGTCCATCGGTTTCTATGCAGTTAAAAGGGCGGGCTTACCTGAAAATGCCGACGTAGCAATTCTCGGCGCAGGTCCAATCGGCTTAAGCTGTATGCTTAATGCCATTGCTGCAAAAGCGCGGGCCTGCTATGTGACGGATAAAATTGGCGCGCGTGTTGAAGGTGCTAAGAAAGGTGGTGCCGCCTGGGCCGGTAATCCGGATAAACAGGACATTGTGAAAGAAATTCTTCAGCAACAACCTCCTGGGGTAGATGTTGTTTACGAATGCTGCGGTCAGCAGGAAGCACTCGATCAGGCGATTGAGATGCTCGAGCCTGGCGGCAGGCTGGTGATTATTGGTAGCCCGCGCAGCGAAAGAATTTCTTTGAATATAAGTAGGGTACGTAGAAAAGAAATCGACATCATAAACATCAGAAGACAAAATGAGTGTCTAAAGCCTGTAATCGACTTGGTTACGTCCGGAAAAATAAATGCTGATTTTATGATAACCCACCATTTTCCACTGGAGCAGACAAAGAAAGCATTTGATTTGGTCACCGGCTATCAAGAAGGTGTTATTAAAGCTATGATTAGCATTTAGATTCATGAAAAAGACAATATATATGGAGATTAAACTCAATGAGCTGGCTTAATTTGGAAGGAAAAGTCGCAGTCGTTACAGGAGGAGCATGCGGTATAGGCAGGGCGGTTTGCAGCGGATTAGCCGAAGTCGGAGCGATGGTTGTTGTGGCGGATGTTGACGCAGAAGGCGCTCGTTTGGCGGTAGAAGAATTGAAGGACAAATTCGGTGGTAATCATATCTCAACAAAAACCGATGTAACTGACAAAGAAAGCGTTGATGCAATGGTTACGGCTGCTCTCGATGCATTTGGAAAAATTGATATATTGGTAAATAATGCAGGTATTCTTATTCCGTGTTTACTTGTTGACCCGGCGGGTAAAGAGGAATTGACAGAGCAGATTTGGGACAAGATGGTATCCATAAATCAAAAAGGATATTTTCTGTGTGCCCAGGCGGCTGCACGGATCATGATTAAGTCCGGCGGAGGCGGTGTAATTATAAATATGACTTCCGAATCAGGCCTGGAAGGTTCCCAGGGCCAAAGCGTTTATGCGGCTACAAAAGCTGCGATTTATTCTCTTACGCGCTCATGGGCGAAGGAACTTGGCAAACAGAATATCCGTGTTGTCGGGATAGCACCTGGAATTGTCGAGGTAACAGCCCTTCGCTCTGAGGAGTACGAACGTGCACTGTCATATACGCGGGGTATCACCGTTGAGCAACTGCGGGAAAAATATGAAAAAGCATCTATACCCCTTGGAAGAAGCGGCAAGCTTCGCGAAGTTGCAAATACAGTTTGCTTTTTGGCCTCCGAACGTGCCGGTTATATTCACGGAACTGTCATTAATGTTTCCGGCGGTAAGAGCAGAGCTTAGACCAGGATTTGTAGCAAAAAACAATGGTTAGAATATATGAAAAAAGCAAGTATCGTCAGCATCGGCAATGAACTGCTCAATGGTCAAACAGTAGATACGAATACCACATATTTAAGCAGCGAATTACTTTCAATCGGCATACCTGTTGTTAGCTCTTATACTATCGGCGATGAATTGGAGGCGATTGTACGTGCATTAAATTTGGCTGCCGCCGATGCTGATATCATTCTGGTTACCGGCGGACTGGGGCCGACTGATGACGATTTGACCCGCCAGGCATTTGCCGGTTATCTTGGTACCGAGTTGCAGTTACAGACTGACCTTCTGGACAGGCTTAAGAACTATTTTAAGAATCGAAATTTACAGATGTCCGAAAAGAACAAGATTCAGGCGTACATACCAGCCGCTGCAAGGCCAATCGAGAATAGTATTGGTACGGCTCCGGGTATTATGACCGAAGTGAAAGGAAAACTAATTTTTGCTTTCCCAGGTGTGCCATCGGAAATGAAGAGAATGTTTACTGAATCAGTTTTTCCGGAGTTGCAGCGATTCAGCGGCGAACAGGCTGTTGTCGTGCGAAAACTAAGATGCTTCGGTGCAGGTGAATCCACGATTGCCGAAATGCTTGGTGATGCCTGTCTGCGAGGTAGAAATCCACTGGTCAACTGCACCGTCGAATACGGTATAATTACCCTGCATGTAATCGCAACCTCTGGAAATAAAGA
>JAVVFI010000559.1:0-2474 GCA_032250555.1 Sedimentisphaerales bacterium | reverse complement strand
AAAGATTAAATATGACTTCCTGCAGTATATGCGGGTCTCCACGTACCAGAGGCACGGTACCCAATTCCATGACTAACTCAATTTTCTGCGAAATATTCTGCCCCAGCAGTTGAACTACGGCCTCAATGGCCTCATTTGCGTCGGTATCTTGCTGCGTCAGCCCGTGAGGCCCTGCAAAGGCCTGGACGCTCTTCGTAGTTCGTTCGATTCTCTCTAATGCCTCGGCCATGAGTTGAACATATTGACTCAGATGGGCATCATCTTTCACACTGCGGCCAATAGTGCGCAGACAGTTTTCAATGCCATCGAGAGGATTGGAAATCTGATGTGCAATACCCGCTACCAGTTGACTGATGCCAAGCATTTTTTCCTTTTGTCGGATTACTCCCTGCACCCGGGTCAAATAATTGTGCACAGACGAGGTGAAATAGACCGTGATCCAAAGCGTGGTCGTCAGTGCAATGAAAAATCCTGCCATATAGACCCCATGGGGTCCATTTCCGAGCACATTAGTATGATAGGACCCGGCCTCAAAACTGAAAGCCGAACTCGGAGCATACCCCAGATATCCTAACAGCATTACCACCCCTGAAAGAAACGAAGCCAAAAAAGCCAGCATATATGGTGCCCATCCAACCAGCAGCGATGCCGCAATGGCAATGTGGAATACATAATAGAAAAAAAATGGATTATATGGCACACCCGAGAAATACAACAGAAGAGAAAGACTGATTTGGTCCAGGATCATCTGCGACCTGATATGCTTATTCAGATTCAAGCGGCCGCACGCTCGGTACCGTTCATAGAGTAAGAACAGGGTATTGTACAACATGATTATCCCCGTAAACACATAAAGCGGCCACGGATGTGTAACAACCTTAAGCACAGAAGATGTCAGCCAAACGACACCTATAGTACCAAAGCAGAAAACCCACCTGAGGTTAATAAGCCAGCGTACCCTGTTCGACAAAATAGAAAGCGCCAAATCCACTAAAACTACTCCAGATATATAGAACGGTAGCCCGATATAAACGCTACTGCCTGTCTATGCGTGCAATCGGTGTTCCCGACATTGAGAATTGCTGCTCCATCAAAAGGCTGTATGAGCGTAACTCCTGCTATAACAGTACTATATGGAATTGGAATAAATAGAATATTTCCGAGTGAAAGTCTGCCGATACTGCATATATTCTCATGTGCGGGAAAAAGCTGGTCGAATATTCTCGACAATGAGAATTTCATCGCTAAGATTCAGCAGCACTTATGCTTCTCATTCAAAGTGACACATTTTTCCCTGCGTTTACTTAATGCTTTCTGGGATAATGCGTTGCCAGCCAGCGGATATCGACATTGTCGGCGTCGCTCAGTCCGGTCATATCAGGATAGCGGGTTCCATTGCGTATTTCATTGGACCAGCGCTGCGTTCGCGGATCTTCCCACGTCTTTTTCGCCGAGTGGCCGTCCGCATAACCGAACATAGTCACATTGTTGTGAAAGACAGCGATAGTATCGATCAGGATGAACTTATACGGATCGAACGCCCACGCATCCATATTATAGTCCCGGTTGTCATTTTCTTCGACAACGATGTAGGTAGAGCTGGCCTTCTTCAGGTCCGTTACTCTGACCAGCCGGTCTCCGCTCGCTGCCGGCCCATACCTGCCCGTCAATTCCGCAACAGGTGCGTTCAGATGGTAAGGCAGCGAGTAAGTTCGGTAGCCGCCGGTGCCGCCATATCCGGGATAAGTCGGCGCTCTTACCGAACGCTTGTCAGTCGGGCAGTTCAGCAGCTTCGCTTTCTTGTAGTATGGAAACAACGTCCCCGTTTCAATCCCGCGAATTTCCTCCTCAGCGGTAAAACCGGATGTCTTCACATCGCCCGACACAAGGTCCCTGGGCGGCCCGACCCAGTCATACCGCGGACTGCCCGTAATCCCCGTCATCGGCCCGCACATCATGTAGTCATTGTTTTCGGCGTACATCAGCCAGGCCAAAACCAACTGCTTTTCATTCATCAGGCAAACCGCGGAACCCGCCTGTTGTTTTGCCACACTCAATGCCGGTATAAGAATCGCCGTAAGCACCGCAATTATCGCAATCACAACTAACAGCTCTATCAGTGTGAACCCTCTTGGTTTGGCCATACTAATATCTATACCAAAATACCCGCGTTCCCGTCAAGGTAAATAAGCAAAGTAGGTCATTGCGAAGGAGCCGAAGCAGAGTTTACCCCCGAGTGGCACCCTCTTGGCTTATAACAGGGGGCGGCAATCTCAATCCTTACAATATGAAAACGTCATTCCTGCGAAAGCTCCGAATCCAGAAAATAATCAATAATAAATTAAAAGGCTTGCCAAAAAGAAATGCAATACCAAATCAAAAATCAATTAAGGGTAGCTCTAATAATTGCTTTTGAGCGGCAAGTAGAAGATTTTTGAATTCTGGCAAGGAAGGCAAATGAGCTTTAGTTAAGA
>JAVVFI010000558.1:0-2476 GCA_032250555.1 Sedimentisphaerales bacterium | reverse complement strand
AAAATATAGTAATGCAATTCTTATGCTGTTGCTCGAAACCGTGTTTGCCGAAGAGTTTTACGAACCGAACGTCGCAGATTACTCTTTCGATAAGCATGCCCGGTCTTTTTTCGCATACTACCAGTTGCTGTGCCCCTCCATACCCGACAGGTCCGACCAAAAAGGCGCCGTATGAAAGCTGTCTGAGCAGGGGTTTGGGTATCTTGGGCACCGCTGCGGTAATCATAATCCTGTCGAAGTATCCCGATGAGGGCAACCTTGATTCCGGCCAGCCGCAACTGCCGTCACTAATATCGAACTCGACATTACTTACGCCCAGCCTGCCCAGAACCGCCTGGGCCGCCTTGGACAATTCAGGAAATCTTTCTATGGTATAGACTTTTTTTGCCAGCTTGCTCAGCACAGCGGTCTGGTATCCGCTGCCCGTTCCAATCTCCAGAACCTCGCAGTCATGGTCAATCCAAAGCTCCTGAGTCATAAGAGCGACAATGTACGGCTGAGAAATGGTCTGCCCCATCCCGATTGGCAGCGGGCCGTCGGCATAAGCCTGGGGAAGATACGATTCCGGTACAAACTCTTCCCTCGGAACCTCAGCCATCGCTTTGAGCACTTGCTCGTTGGTTATGCCGCGCCCCTTAAGGTCCCGCCTGAGCATTCGTGCTTTGGCTTTGTCAAATTTTTCTTTCATTACAACTGCAGAAAAAAATGCTGAAAATCCAATTTTTTATTTGATTTAATGCTGTTTATCATCGATAATATATGGAGCGACTGTAAGTGGCCGCCTGTTTGGCGGTTCTCCCGTAGGGGGCAGCCGCTCTTTTTATTTTATATAGTATTTTTTGGTCCATTCGAGAATATCTACAGCATTTGAACCAATGCCTGTTGATACAAGCTCTTTGATTGTACTGAAAGTTTGCTTGTCGATATCACTCACTCGCATTCCTAATTCATTTTCTTCATATTTCCGGAGATAGTGATCTACCTCCATACACACAAAAGGAAGTGCCATTATATAGGGATTCACTTTTATGCCTGAGCCATAATGTTTTTCGCAGAATGCAGCGAATTTGCTTTTGATAATACGTCTGTAAATTACTCCTACTTTGTTGCTCAGGAGTAGCTGCAGCATTTCATCTCGAAAAGATAGCTGCTGTGGAAAAGTTAAATTTTTGAATAGACCACGTCCACTTTTAAGGTCTTTTGCCTGAATCTCAAATGGACTGGGAAGTGGATGTCCAAAATATTTTTTGGCTGTGTCGAAAAAGAGTTTTTCTAATGAAAACCATTTTGATTCAGGCAAAATCATTGCAGCTAAAAGGAACACTGGTTGTTGAGAATCCTTCAGATTAAGCCCGGTGTTTCCTGACTCGTCGAGATATATAAGATTCATTTGATATTCCTCTGAAATATTAATTTCATCCAGTTAGTTAGTGTTGAAAGCTGACCGTTTTCGCCTTAAAGTTGAATGAGTTAAATAATCGCTTTTTATCAGTTTTTTTGCAAACAAGTTTTGGGTTTGCTGTAAAGAGATTACCGCTTAAAAAAATAAAAGTTTGATAGCCGCTACCGCTGCTAAAATCTGAACAACGGCGGTGAATGTTTTTTGCGGGATTCGTTTTAGAAAAAATATCCCAATCACTGCGCCGGCGGCTATAAACGGCAGCATCATCAAATCGAGTTTCACCGATTCGGCTGTCATCATATTAAGGTTACTGCTGAACGGCACCTTCAGCCAGTTGATAACGAAGAAAAACCATGCCTGCGTACCGACATATTCTATCTTGTCCAGTCGCATCGCCAAAAGATATATTACCATTACGGGGCCGGCGGCGTTGGCCATCATTGTCGTGAGCCCCGCCATAAAACCCAGCACCCAAGCAAACCACCACTGAGTCGGAATGGCCGCACCCTTACCCCTGGTTTTTGTTCGCCAAAAGTGGACGACCAGCATGACTAAAACTATTCCGCCGATAATCGGTTTGAGTTTATTATCATCGTCGATCAGACGCAGAAGAAAATACCCGGCCGCAATCCCCACAAGAGTAGGCGGCAGCAGTCTCAGTACGTGGCTCCACCGGGCATTGTGCCGATGATAGGTTACGGCAAATATATCTGCCAGTATCAGGATACCGAGCAGCACACCCACGGATTGCCGCGCGGGAATCGCAATTGCCATCATAGGCACAACCAGGATTGCGACCCCGGGTATCCCCGTCTTTGAAATCCCAATCATCATAGCGCTGAGCGCCACAATAATCCAGCCGGACAGTTCTAATTCCAAAATACCTGCTCCTTTTTCAAAGTTTTTCACAGTATGTTTAAATTCTAAACTTTGCAATCTATCGGTTTTGGGCCTTCTTTGCAATTGACATTTGGCAATTGATAATCGAAAATAAATGATTGTCTGATAAATGGTGGATTTCAAAAAGAGGTCGAAAAATGAGTATCAGGAAAATTGTATCCGATGGGCGGGAAA
>JAVVFI010000557.1:0-2482 GCA_032250555.1 Sedimentisphaerales bacterium | reverse complement strand
GTTTTTGACAAAGAACCTATCTACAGCAGACAAACATTAAACCCGGATCAATTGACCTCGTACTATAAGAATTACGAATCATCAAAATTTAAGGTTGCTTCGCCGGTGCTTGTTATATATATGACGGATTCGCCTGAGAACTGCCTCGAACGCATTCACAAGAGAAATCTTTCTTATGAGCAGAAAATCGAACTGCAATACCTGGAAAATCTTGAAACCGAATACAAGCAGCTTTTTAATAACTGGAAGACCTGCCCTGTTATCCGCATTAAAACCTCGGAGCTTGATTACACCAAAGACGATATTATTGAGCATTTGGCAGAGCAAATAAAATATTATATTGCCGAGGATTCTGTTATTACAAGCGCAGCAAAACAAACTAAAATATAATAATGGAAATATCAGAAACCATACAATCGGTTAGAAGTCTGATAACAACTGCTCGTGCCAAAGGTAAAATTATCGGCCTTGTTCCAACAATGGGTGCGCTCCACGTTGGTCACATTTCATTAATAGAAGCAGCCAAAAAGAAATGCGACTATGTTGTAGTCAGCATCTTCGTTAATCCCACCCAGTTTGTTCCCGGCGAAGATTTTGAGAAATATCCACGGCCTTTTGAAGCTGACCTTGATATTTGTCAAAAGGCAGGTGTTGATGCTGTTTTTGCTCCATCTCCCGAGGAAATGTACCCAGTGGAAAATATTACATGGGTAAACGTCGAAAAAATAACTGAGCCGCTCTGCGGCCAATTCCGTCCAGGCCACTTTCAGGGGGTAACCACTGTCTGCAGTAAGTTATTCAATATTGTTACTCCCGACATTGCTTTCTTCGGGCAAAAAGATGCCCAGCAGGTAATTGTTATTAAGCGTATGGTTGCCGATTTAAATATGCCCTTGGAAATTGCAGTATGCCCGACGGTTCGTGAATCCAACGGCCTGGCAGTCAGCAGCAGAAATAAGTATCTGAGCGAAGAGCAGAAAAAAGACGCAGCGAATATTTACAAATCCCTGCAAAAGTGTCATCAAATGATTGACACCGGCGTAAAGGATACTTCGGAAATTATCGACGAGATGCGTAAAATATTACAGCATGTCCCCTCAATAGAGATAGAATATATAAGTATTGTTGACGCTGAAACTCTACAAGATATCGATCATATTACAGGTAAAGTCCTCATTGCCGCTGCTGTTCGAATAGGCCCGGCAAGACTAATAGACAACATTCTGTTGGACAGAAGCAAATAAGTTAGTATAATGGCCGATTATTCATTTTAAGTGGAACAGAAGAAGATATAAGAATAATGTTTGTAAAGATATTAAAAAGCAAATTGCACCGTGCAACCGTTACCGATACGAAGCTGCACTACCCCGGCAGTGTAGCAATAGATCCTGTCCTTATGGAAGCAGCGGGAATCCTGCCGTATGAATCTGTATTGATTGCCGATATAAACAACGGCAGCCGGCTGGAAACTTATGTCGTACCCGCAGAACCCAATTCCAGGGAAGTTGTGATAATGGGAGCGGCGGCACAATTGATGAAGACCAAGGACATCGTAATCATTATGAGCTTCGGCTTTTTTACTCCTGATGAAACCAGGGAATTTAAACCAAAAGTATTGGTCCTTGGAGAGAATAATAAAATTAAGGATAAAGGATAATATCCGCCCTTCGTCGCTCGGAAGGGATGCAAGCAACGAGTAACGAGAACAAAAGAAATGCGGCCTGAGCTTTTCGAGATACCTCTAATACACCTGACCGTAAAAAGCTATGGGCTTATGATGGTTATCGGTTTTCTTTCCGCCGTTTACCTCATAAGACGCCTCAGCCGGGATATTACCCCTGATCCACAGCTCATTACCAACGCCGCCCTTTACTCGTTAATAGGCGGAGTGGTCGGGGCACGTGTATTTTACGTACTACACCATCTGAGTGATTTCACAGAGGATCCCGTGGCCGTCTTTAAGATATGGAACGGCGGCCTTGAGTTGTTGGGAGGTGTGATTTTAGCTGTCGCTATCATCATTTTCTATCTCATCTATCACAAGCTGCCAATCCGGCGCTATCTTGATATCCTTGCAATCGGCCTGATGCTGGCGCTTGTCTTCGGCAGAATTGGTTGTTTTTTAAATGGCTGCTGCTTTGGAAAACCAACTGAGTTGCCCTGGGCTGTTCGTTTCCCGTATAACTCGTTTGCATACCTGAGCCAGATAAATCCGAATTTAGAAAGGAATCGACCTGAGCCTCGGTTGATCTTACCTCAGGATGATTTCATAAGCTTTATTGATAAAGATGGACATTGGCACCCGAAGCAATACGAATACCTGACAGATGAGCAAAAAATCGAAGTTACAACAGGTAAATATCGATGCCTTCCCGTCCACCCGACACAATTATATTCATCGGCGGCAGGGGCCTTCTGCTGCCTTATTCTTTTTCTTTTTTGGCGAAGGTCAAAAAAAACCGACAAAATACTTATAAAACCC
>JAVVFI010000556.1:0-2504 GCA_032250555.1 Sedimentisphaerales bacterium | reverse complement strand
TGGCGAGTTGATCAAATCGGTGCATCAGGTCCAGTGACAGGCCGCACCTGGTCATTTACCGCTGCTGATTGCATGAGCGCTGAAAACTTTGATGCTTATATAGACGACGCTGGTCTTATGGCTGCATGGGTTGACAACATTTCCGATTGGGATTATGTCTTTCTTGCGACGGATGCCGTCGGCAATAACTCTATCCGGTTTGAATTGCAAAATCAGTTTGAGCCCTTCTTTACGGAGGCTACACGAACGTTTGAAAGTCCTCAGGATTGGACGGCGCATGGTGTAGAGGCCTTGTCGTTGTCTTTTGTCGGTGAGAAAGAAAATAACGAGCACCAGATGTATTTAATACTGGAAGATGACGCCGGCCAAAGCTTGAAGGTCGGGCATCCGTATGCCTATGCAAGCCAGACTGATACGTGGCGACAGTGGACTTTTACTCTTGGTCAATTCAGTGATGCTGGCGTTGACTTGAGTTCCGTCAAAAAATGCACTATTGGCTTCGGAAACGGAACAAGTTCAGGACAGACCGGTGACGACAGGGACATTATATTTATTGATGACATTAACCTGTGTCCGGCCGGAGCCTATGAGATTCAATAGTTTGATTTCCATAGATGATCTGCTGACTGTAATGTATATCTGGTTTAATAACGGGTTATCTGCAGTAACAAAATGAGCTGAGAAATTTTGCTGTTGTTACTTTATAGAGGAAAGGAACATTATGTCTAAGAAATTGATTTGTCTGGTTTCGTTTGTTTTAGTACTGAGCATGGCAAGTAATGCCTCATCCGACCTTGTAGCTCACTGGAGGCTCGATGACGGTTCAGGCAACATTGCTTCAGATACTGTTGGTGGTAATGATGGAACTCTGAAAGGCGATGCCTCGTGGGCAGCCGGCTGGATAGCCGGTGCATTGGAGCTTGACGGTGATGATTATGTGGACTGTGGAAATAATGATGCATATAACATCACTGAGCAGGTTACACTCACTGCCTGGATAAAACCTGATGCGGCATTTAATTATCCCGACTGGTCCGGCATTATAATGAGGGGCGGTCAAAATATTGACACCTTCGCATTTTACTATAATGGGCCCAACGAGCAGCTCGGATTTAAGACAACCGGCACTACACCGCCATGGATGGCATTAGCAGCACCAGGTCTGTTTGACGGCGGATGGCATCATGTCGCTGCTGTGTACGATGGAACAAGAAAGCCCGTTTACCTGGATGGTGAAGAGGTCGGATCAATGGATTCTGCAGGTGCTATAGAAACCAGTGATGGCCGTCTGCTGCTTGGTGCCGGAAGAGATATGGACCCGCCGACGCATTATCTTGTTGGCTTAATTGATGACGCTCGCATTTATGATACGGCACTCGATCCAGTAGAGATCCAGGCTTCTATGCAAGGGGCTGAAGGATTTCCATTTGCCCTTGGTCCCAACCCGGCTGATGGTGCCATAAATCCGGATACATGGGCAAACGTTTCCTGGCGAGCGGGAGATTATGCGGTCTCGCACGATATATATTTTAGCGATAATTTTGACGATGTGAATGCCGGCGCCGAAAGCGCGTTTCAGGGCAATCAAACCGATACGTTTATTGTTGTCGGTTTTCCCGGATTTCCTGTTCCGGAAGGACTTGTACCGGGCACAACTTATTATTGGCGAATCGATGAGGTCAATGATGTCGAGCCGAACAGTCCCTGGGTGGGTCCGGTCTGGAGCTTTAGTATCCCTCCTAAAACCGCCTATGAACCCTTCCCGGCTGATGGTACGGAATCTATAGCTCCGGAGGTACAGCTTAGCTGGACACCGGGTTTCGGCGCGAAACTGCATACCGTTTATCTTGGTGATAATTTTGAGGAAGTAAATAATGCAACAGGTGGACTTCCTATGGGAAAGACAACCTATACCCCCGGCCAGCTTGAATTGGCTAAGACTTACTACTGGCGAGTCGATGAATTCGATGTTGTCGAAACGCATAAAGGCGAAGTCTGGAGCTTTACTACTAAGGGTGCTGTGGGCAGCCCGGAGCCGGCTAATGGTGCCGTGGATGTTACACAGACGCCTGCTCTTACATGGGTGCCGGGAGTCTATGCGGCTTCACATCAGGTCTATTTCGGAGCAGATAAAGAGGCCGTGAAAAATGCCGATATGAGTTCCCCAGAGTATAAAGGTACAAGGAACCTTGGCTCCGAGAGCTATGAACCCGGAATTCTTGAGTGGGACAGCACGTACTACTGGCGTATTGATGAGGTGAATAACGCTAATGCTGACAGCCCGTGGACAGGTCCACTCTGGAGCTTTACGACGGCCAACTTCCTGATTGTGGACGATTTTGAGAGCTATAATGACCTCGAAGATATTGACCCGGCGAGCAACAATATTTTTATTGCATGGGCAGACGGATTCAACGATCCGGCTGTAAACGGTTCAGTCGTTGGTTATTTGAATGCTCCCTATGCCGAGCAGACTATTGTTCATAGCGGTAAGCAATCAATGC
>JAVVFI010000555.1:0-2505 GCA_032250555.1 Sedimentisphaerales bacterium | reverse complement strand
GCCATGTCCATTTCCTTTCTTAGATCTACGTACTAAATCATTTTCAGGAAATGTCCAATTCCGACTGAAGCATTACATAGGTATGATTTACCATTAGCCTCAGCGGCGCAGATGAGAATGTGAAAATCTTTAACCTTGATTAAGGAGATGAATCATGCAGAAGAGAAATGTGGTAATTTGTATCGTGACAATCATCCTTTGTTTAGGAGGAATCATCCTGGCCGAGACGGTCAATATCAATCCTCACAAGATAGTGTTGAATGCAGAGGGGGCGTCTGACGATGTACAGGCAAATGTTAATATTACCCTGTCCGGGTCAAGAATCGTTGATTTTGATGTGAGGTTAGAGTTTGATGGTATATTGGTGGCTGAGGCTGAGTCGGCATTCTATTGCGTGCTGGACGATATTCTGATTGTGGGTTTTGATAGAATAACTCTACAGAACAATCCAGACGTACAAGCCATGGCGAATAAGATCGTGACAGCGACGGTGGGTGGAAGCGTCACGGTGATAAACTCCGTAGGTGATGAAATAATAACGAGTTTCAGCGGTTCAGATACGGTTGAAATTGTTGCCCCTGGTAAAAAAGAACGATAACAAACTGATGGGTCAGCCGGTCTTAATATAGTTTTGTAGCTTGCGCAAAATTTAACTACTAAGGTGGTCATTTAAGCGGTGGACTTTTATTAAGGGATACTTTTCTTTTTTTATTTCAGATACAGGTTTTGCGAAGTCAATATGTAGGATTATCCTACTTTGTTTTATCTTTGTAATAGATTATTATAGTGGTTATACAAGTAAAATAAATAGAGCAATCACGCCCCTGCGGATATCTCGCTTTTTCCTCTCCCTCCGCACTGCAGGGGCTTTTTTTATTTGTTAACTTGATTTTATCACGGATTTTGTTATAATCACTGCGGATAAGCATACCAGTAAAACTCATTGTGTCTCTTTGAAAAAGAAGGGAAAAAAGTCATGCGCAAACAAGAAGGTTTTACTTTAATAGAGCTTTTGGTGGTGATTGCTATTATTGCATTGTTGATGGCGATATTGATGCCAGCATTACAACGTGTCAAGAAGCAATCCGAGGCGGTGGCGTGTCAGGCCAATCTTCATGAATGGGCCCTCGTGTTTGCCATGTACACCAATGACAATAACGGATTATTGATGGATGGGTATGGCAGCGGGATCAACGGCACATGGATTGGTGCTTTGCGGCCTTACTATCATGAACCTAAAATCCGTGTTTGTCCGACGGCTACAAAACCTATGTCTGAAGGAGGTCGAGGTATGTTCGCGGCGTGGGGTGTTTTTGGAACCGGACTTGCCGGGGATGATCCCGGGTGGTCCGGACCGAAGGAGGATGGCGACTATGGCAGCTATGGCATGAATGAACTGGCATATAACACACCCCAGGGTTCATCCAGAGCAGAACATTACTGGCGAACCGTCAACGTCAAAGGTGCCTCCGAGATTCCCTTGTTATTCGACTGCATATGGTACGATGTGTATCCGCTTGATACAGACCTTCCTCCTGATTACCCAGGTGACGTAGTAAAAAGCGGAGGCGGAGGTGAGATGAAGAGGGCTTGTATCAACCGTCACAACGGGTATACGAACTACCTTTTTATGGATTGGTCTAACCGAAAGATCGGAGTTAAAGAACTGTGGACTCTGAACTGGTACCGCGGATTCAATACGACAGGCGTCTGGACGAAGGCCGGCGGCGCCCAACCGTCCGACTGGCCCCAGTGGATGAGAACTTTTAAGGACTACTGAAAACAGAATAATGCTTTGAGGCTTAATCGCGAAATTTACTTACGAAAACTTATGTTAAGAAGATGTGTCTTAAGCCGCGTTTTCTAACCTGCTGTGCTTGATGATACCCGGTGTTAGCCTGGCTGTAATGGCAGATTGTTGGCCACTTTTTAGCCTCATCATTGATGTACTGGTTTATAAAAGCCTCGGTTTCAATTCTTGCTTTATGGCCTATCTTGATTATGTCTTGAGTATTCATTATTTCACTCTTTCTTAAAGTCAATTTTAATAACTTCTGAAATCTTTTGCTCTCATCTATATAGACGTTTCTGTCTGCAATTTTATTCGCGAATTTTCTCAATAACCTAAATATTTTAGGACCGATAAACCACGGCCGACATATAGCTTTTCGGCGGGAGTGGTTATTGCCAAAGACGCCAGATTTCCCTGTTTCAGAGGCATATAAACCGGGCCATAAAAAAGCCCCTGCAGCATAGTGGCTTGAAGTGGAGGCAGGGGCTTGAACAAGGCTGTTAGCTTCCCTGCCTGCAGCCCGTATCAAATATTCTTACGGAGGACGTCCCTGTTCTCGAACAGTGAATAAAGAAGGATAATCAATTATTATTATTCGTAATACGCAGATTAAGTAAAGTAGCGTATTCCTGAATATCAGCACCCCAAATCCTATATCTGGATTAGTAAAAAGATTTTTCCTGACTTTGCAAATTGAAAAAAATAAGTTATAC
>JAVVFI010000554.1:0-2553 GCA_032250555.1 Sedimentisphaerales bacterium | reverse complement strand
TCCCGCACTTCGAACATTCGTAAGTGGCCATATCGTTTCCTTTCATGGTCTAAATACTAATCTAAATACTAATCTCAATATAAAGTCATTTTCGTAATTGTCTGCAACACTATCTAAACCGAAAAGTCAGCAAGTTTGTTTCATAGTTTGAAACAATCTATAGTTCTAATTAGCTCTCTATCAATCTCTCACCTTGAACTTGAATACATCCGGACGGGCATAAGGCGGGTGGCCCAGGGGCTTGCCCTGGGGTTCTCTCATCGCTGGACCAGAAGAGTAGCCGCGCCTTAACGGGGAAAAGTGGCCGGTCCGAATCGCGCATGCCCCCTGCGGGAGATTATGGTGTGAGTTATAATTACAAAAGTGCAGAACCGATAAACTGAAAATGGTTTGGCCTGCGAAAAGTGGGCAAAGCAGGATGTCAGGAGCGCTGGCCTCCTGACCTACATGGCTAAGTTCAACTCCCACTTGACATTTTGCCAGAATTGTCTATATTCCTTCCATACACACTGACATTGTTGCTATGCCCTTTTGACAGGAGCTACTAATGGGGAAATCCGTTCTACTTACCGTGCTTATCACCGTTCTTGGTGCGAGCTTTACATTTGCTACGACAATTCATGTACCGTCCAACCAGCCTACTATTCAAGCAGGAATAGATGCAGCCAGCAACGGGGACACAGTATCCGTGGCACCTGGGACTTATCAAGAAATCTTGGATATGTCGGGGAAACAGGTTTGTGTGAAAGGTCAGTTTGGAGCCGATTCAACAATTCTTACGTATTCTTCAAGGATTGATTGCCTTGTGAAATTCCGATCGGGGGAGGATACTCTTGCTGTTCTTGATGGATTTACCGTTCAAGGTGTTTTTCACTTCAATGGTGCAATTTCAATGGTTAACTCATCTGGACGCATTAGAAACTGTCGGTTCGTGGGTAACCAAAATCCTGACCCGGGGTATCAATCATCGTGGGGAGCAATTGCATTCAACGGTGGCGCCTATCTTATAGCAGAGGATAATTACTTCGAAGGCAATCGTTCTTATAGTTCAGCAGGTATTGGAATGTGGTGTGGCACTGGTCGCATTGTAGAAAATACATTCGTTAATAACGAAGCTTTTGGGGATTTTGGAGGGGCAATCGGAGTGGGCGGTCCCTGTGGTTCTGCACATCTCATTGAGGGTAATCTATTTGTCGGAAATACATCGCCTGTTGCAGGAGCCCTTTTCATCAGTGAAAATACTGGAACGATTATAAAGAATAATACTTTTATAAGTAATTCGTCCAGCATGAACGACGGAGGTGCCATCTGTATTTGGTACTACAACACCGGGATAATCATTGAAGATAACGTCATGGTAGGTAACTCTGGATATGGAATTGCCAACATTCACGGTTCCACCATGAGCCTCGACTGCAACGACGCATTTAACAATACTCCTTCAAACTACTCTGCCGGTTGTGACGCTGGGCCTCATTCATTCTCAGCCGACCCATTGTTCTGCAGCACTGGGATGAATAGTTACTCTTTGGAAGAATCTTCTCCGTGTGCACCCGCGAACAACAGTTGCGGGGAATTGATTCTGTGGGCGGCAGACGCCCTCGTCTGCCCCGTTCTTTTCCCTGAATTCATCATCCCTCCAACCACTGATAATCTCTATCTATCTTAATAAATCCACATCCCGATGTCAAACAATCAACTCTAAACCCGTCCCCCACCCAACAGGTGGGCTTGCTCTTAACGACGATATCCTGAAGCACTAATCCGCCACGACGAAAACCGCACCCCTCCCAAGGTAATCCTGCATAAACTCCGCTATGTAAATGCGAGGTTGTATTATGTCCACAAATTTAGAATCGGTCAGGCAGTCTCACCTGACCGCGCAAATAATATCCGACAAAGGAAAAGGCTCTTATGCCTCCCCTGCCCGTAATTAACATCGATTGACTACAACGCATATTATTTTTTAAGGAACGAACCCAACGCCGGATGTATTAATCCAACCGTAGGGCCGCTCTGCGATTAAAACCCGCCAAAAGCCGGCTCCCCAGGCCCGCTTGTGAGATGATCAAATCTGAGAGTTTTTGACAATACAAAAGAGCGGACCCGGGAAAGGCCCGCTCTCTGTTGTAGGAGGCAATAGATAATTAAGTTTTACTTAAAGAGCGAACCTGGTATTGACAGGCGCTGTTCGCTCATCTGCTCTTAATACGTTTGGACCTTAAAATGGTTCGAAAAAAATCGGGAATTTTCCTGAATTTTCATAAAACGACTCAAGGGGTGACAAATCCGGGGGGCTTAGTATTTCCGGCGACGCTCGATCATATAATTGGAGCCCGGCTTTGCTTTACACGCCTTTTTGAGATCGGCAAGCATCCGTGTCAGCTCACCGATATGCTGAAATTCCCGGTCCCTGTTTATTATCACGGCTATTGAAAGGGACAGTATTTCAAATCGCTCTTCCCCTCCGCGCCGGTTGGTGGCAACTATGTACCCCCGCTCGCGATCCTCAGCGCTGTATCGATAGGGAATAAAGGCATCAAAACACTTAAT
>JAVVFI010000553.1:0-2554 GCA_032250555.1 Sedimentisphaerales bacterium | reverse complement strand
TTCGTGCGGTACGAATCTCTTCTATGAATTCTCCAGCTTTGTCGCCGAGATCTTCCAGTTCCAACGCAGCATAGTGTCGTACGATTTTATTATCTTTGTTATTCAGTTCCTTAACTATAAGTTTCATGGCTTGCCGATTTCTACTCATTCTACAGAATGCTCGTGCTGCGGCAATACGGACCGAAGCGGATTTGTCCTGTAAAGCGTTTTTTAATGCGGTTTTGGCGGCTTCAGCATCCGAATTCATATTACCCAGGCCTATTGCTGCCCACCAGCGTACTGAGGGCCTCTTGTCCTGCATTGCATTTATGAGTTCCGGTATTGCCGATTTACCAGATTCAGCGAGTTCAATTACCTCTCTGATGCGTTCAATCAGGTTGTGGTTTTCCGGCTGGGCCAGTATGTCATAGCCATTGCCATGTTTAAGATAAATATCCTCCAATTCAGGTTCTGGAATCAGACCTATGTCTTTAGATTGATGCATCCATTTAATATGAGCCGAACGCATACGCTTTAGAACGTTTTGATGGCTTGGTGAATTGACCAGATTTTGAAGTTCATAAGGATCATTTTTCAGGTCGTATAATTCTTCCGGCGGCTTGGTCGGGGCCATGAATTTCATTTGAGCCGGCGTAAGTTTACCTTCAGCATGAAGGTTGCGCAAGAGATTCCGCATTGGATAGCTGGTGTCCTTATAACGATTGGGAGCCATCCATGGACGGTAGGGCATGTAGTTTCGAATATAGCTGTAGCGTTTATCATGGACACATCGAATACACTCTATGGTTTCGTCACATCGACCGCGAGCGGCAAAGATATATTGCCGCTTCTTTGCATCCTGACTGAGGAATACCTGGCCCTGTAGATGTTTTGGTGGTTTAATGCCTGCAATATTTAAAACTGTTGCAGAAATATCGATTGAACTAATCATGTCTTTACTTACACTTCCAGTTTTTAATTTGCCCGGCCAACGTACAATTAGAGGAATCCGGATTCCTGCGTCGTAAAGCCACTGCTTACCGCGGACGTGGCAACGGCCATGGTCACCAATGAAGATTACAACCGTGCTGTCTGTTAGCCCTTCGTTATCGAGACGCTGCATAATTTTCCCAATGTATTGATCCATCATCTGAATAGAGTTTAGATACGTTGCCCAGTCTTCTCGTGCAATCGGATGGTCTGGGAAGTACGGTGGTAACTTGACTTTTGTTGGGTCAACAGGATTATCGAGTTTTTTATCAAGACCATTCCACTGCTTACCACGATGTGTCATGCTAATTGATAGCTGTGCGAAGAACGGCTGGTTCGGTTCACGCTGATTCCAATCATCGCCATCAAAGGGTTTACTATACTTAAAGTTGAAATCCGTTTTGCCCGAGCCGCGTACTCCGGGAGCGGCCGTCTTGACATTTGCAGTGAAGTATCCCGCCTGGCGGAAGTATTCTGTTATCGGTTTGACCGGTTTTGGCAACATGTACCCATCTCCACGATGACTTCGATGATGGTGGGCACCAATGGAACCCTGATGCATACCGGTAATCATTGCTGAGCGACTGGTAGAGCAAACGGGGCTTGTAGTAAATGCGTTGGTGAAGCGGACGCCCTGGTCGGCGAGTTTATCGAGATTTGGAGTTTCTATGGCGGGAGTACCATAGCAACTAAGGTCGGGGCAGATATCTTCGGATAGAATCCATAAAATGTTAGGTCTAGCGCCCTTGGGGACAGCCTGTCCGGAGGCATTCGTATATCCCGGCAGTGTCATTGAGATGGCACCGGCACCGATAGCTTTTAGAAAATTGCGTCGTTTCATAATATAATATCCTTTTGCTGAAGTATTTTTCTTTCTCATAAAATACTATTAGAGTCATAATTTGGATTCAGTATAGGTAGTTTGGCCCCAGTGAGTCGCAGCCAGCGTCTTAATTTAGCATCGAGCTGCCTGGTCTTTGTGGGGTATATTTCAGAAAGGTCGTTTTCCTCGGAGATGTCGCTTTTAAGATTAAACAGTTCGAATGGTCTGCCTTCATATCTTTTGATGAGCTTCCAGCCACCCTCTCGAATGATGCTGTAGGGAACAACATTGCCTCGATAGTGCGGGAAGTGCCAATATAGTGCATAACGGTTCAATTCCATGGTACCGTTTGATTTTAGGTGGTCAAGGAGTGAAACGCCGTCTATGTCACGGTCATTTGGTAGTGGAACACCCACGGCATGGCAAATGGTAGGGAAATAATCAACACTGGTTACAGGTTCGTGGCTGACTGTTCCCGGTTTAATGACCTTCGGCCATCGCACTATCAGAGGTTCACGTATACCCCCTTCATATGGAAAGCCTTTGCCGGAACGCAATGGGGCATTATTTGTTGGGCCGAGCAGACCACCATTGTCACTGGTGAAGAAAATGATTGTATTTTCGGTCAGATCGAGATCGTCGAGAGCCGAACAAATTCTGCCTATAGCATCGTCCAGGCTCTCAACCATTGCAGCATATGTTGGATTTTTTTGGTTTGTAGGTGGTTTCGATTTGTATTTTTCAATAAGGTCTTTCTTGGCC
>JAVVFI010000552.1:0-2575 GCA_032250555.1 Sedimentisphaerales bacterium | reverse complement strand
TGCAATATTACCTGAAGTTGAACAGCATAAATACGCGTGCAAAGCAGGGAATGGCATTATAGCTCCATGGACAAACGAATCAGAAATTTCAAACTATGCACATGTAAGGGCCGGCCCCTGGCAAAATATAGCTGCCGAATACAACTCGAAAAAGGGAGATCCAGCCCATGCGATACCACCACCTTTAGGGGCTGTGAGGGAGAAAAATTTTATCCCATATGAGACGGAGCTTCAGTTTAACGTTTTAACTACTACTTACAAATCAGCTTGGCCAATTGCAGGTGCTGACAAACCAAATGAATGGGGCCTTTATGATATGATCGGCAATGTCTGGGAATGGTCTCAGGACGAATCCATCTGCGGCGGCTCGTGTCTGGCTCCACCGGAGTACATAACAGATTCGTCTATGTACTCAGAGAGTTACAAAACCCAGGATCCGCTGAATCCGAAAAAGGCCAATGATGTTGGTTTTCGTGTTATTGTCCCGGCCAGATAAACCTACTAAACATAGCGCTTAAAATGAGCCTGGCCCACTTTTAACAAGGTGGGTCAGATATTTTCCCATAGAAGCTTAGTAATCGTTGTTTCTACTGTGAATTTCACTAGGTTTACTCGGCTAATGTTTGTGCCAGATACTCCTCTATGAACATATTTTCAGCTGGTCCTGATAGCTTACCGCCATACCTGACCATAATCCTCGCAACAGCACCATCGGTCGGCAAACCGATCTCGTTGTTAAGAATAGCCGCATACTCGGTAAGAGCATTTATCCATTGTCCAGCTAATTCCTGATTAGCAAGTTCCTGAACGAATGACGTCATCTGTTCCTCTGCCGGTACGGGAGTCCCGAGAATTCCGCGAATTAATGGATTCAGAGCAGCAACCCGAGTACCATCCGCATCTTCCAGGGTTGTCCTCAATCTCAGAAGCTTTTCGGCCGCCTTGAACAGGTTGAGGTCGGTATTAAGCGAAGGCCGATAAGCTCGAGCCAGGAACGGCTGAACACCAATACCGAGATCAGCTAACAATTGTGCGATAGCCTCCATATCCGGTTCTACTATTTCGCCCTGTTCTTCCTGCTCCAAGGGCTTTGGGGGTACTAGCGGAACAGGGGACGAACTCCCAAGAACCCATGCCAAATCAATTACGCCGCCATCTTCACCACGTAATACATATTTGCTCTCTGGAAGTAAGCCGAAGTTTTCCCACAGCTCCAATACACTATCAGGATTATCTACATAAGGCAATGTATTAAGATTTATAGCCATATCTTTAGTTTCCGAAATTCTTGAAGCCACTTCAATTCTCCTGACTGTATTATCGACGGTCTGGAGGTACCCTCCATCAAAATTGTTTCCGAAAGTTACAGTATCATATGCATCAATAACCAATGTTCCAATTCCGGTACCTGCCGATGAAATGTCAATTTTAGAAGAATCCACATCCACATTATTTTCCAGGCTTTGAAGATATATTGCAACATCAATCGGATCCCCGGAATCTGGCCCTTCGTATTTGAAATTAATGCCTGCTCGGTCATCTGATGAGTAATAAATACCATTAGCCGTCAACTCAGCATTCAGACCCAGGTTTAGATCTTCTTGACTTCTGATAATAATAGCCGCCTTTTGTCCCGAATCAATAACAACACCAGCATCTGTATTTTCGTCTGAGTAGCCCGTTATGGCAACATTAAGTTTGTCATTTGTCCCCCCTGGCGTATATACCTTACCGCCATCAGCAACAAGCTTTACACCACCGCCGTTTGAATTAAGGTCATTGTTAATTGTTAGATCCCCAGCTGTCGATTTCATTTCAATGTTTCCACCTGTGGGATTCACCACATTCGTCGTTATATCACCGGCCGCGATCATGGTAAGACCGCCGTTTGTTGCTGTTATATCAACGACCGCCGTTATACTGCCGGCGGTTGTATCTATTTCAATATTACCGTTAATTGACTCTAACGCATTAGTCGTTATGTTGCCGGAGCCCTTAAGCGTAATATCATTCAGAGCTGTAGCGGTTATTGACTTCCAATCGTGTGCCGTTGTTGAGGCAATTGAGCCATTATAACTCTGCGTTGTAAGATCTGTATTTGATTGATTACCAAATGTAAAATTATCCAGATTCAAATCCAAACCTTGTGTCAATACCAACATGCTTCCAGTTATGCTTATCGTACTGCCTGCACCGGCTTTTATCTCACCATTAGTAGCTTCGATTGTCAGTGAGTTCGTGCCCGTCAATGTCTTCCCGTCATCAAGGGCTATGTTATTACCAGCAAGTAACTTCTTTTCGGCATCAACTTTGGTCGAACCGTGAAGCAGCATATCATTCTTAGCGGTCATATTTTGTTTAGCGTGAATTAAAGTTCCAGCCGTTAGTTCGAGGTTACCGTCTAAAGTCTCTACTTCATCACCGAATGTGGCCGTACCTGCAGTCGCCTCGACAGCCAGAGCTCCGCTGCCCGTCAGCTTGTAGCCGTCATCTATCGTAAAGTTATTGGCGGCCAGCAGCTTCTTGCCGGCATGTACCGTAGCCGGCCCGTGAAGCAGCATATCGCCACCGGCAG
>JAVVFI010000551.1:0-2588 GCA_032250555.1 Sedimentisphaerales bacterium | reverse complement strand
CCCTTGTTAATGCCTTAAAGACTATAGTGTCATCAAGCCGGTTTAGGAACTCCGGCCGGAAGTGATGCTCTACCTCTTTCTGCAGGACGTCTTTCATCTTCTCATAATTCGCTTCAGGGCTCTTTTTGCCGAAACCAAATCCGGATTGGTTTTTAATCAGGTCTGCGCCGATGTTGCTTGTCATAATAAGAATGACATTTTTGAAATCGATTCTTCGTCCGAAGCTGTCCGTCAGCCTGCCCTCATCCATAATCTGCAGAAGCATATTGTAAACGTCCGGATGCGCCTTTTCTATCTCATCCAGAAGCAAAACAGAATAAGGCCTTCGTCTAATCCTTTCTGTCAGTTGTCCACCTTCTTCGTAACCGACATACCCGGGAGGAGCGCCTACCAGTCGGCTAACGTTGTGCTTTTCCATAAATTCACTCATATCCAGCCGGATGAGAGAATTCCTGTCGCTGAATAAAATCTCTGCAAGCGCCTGTGCCAGAAGTGTTTTACCTACACCGCTGGGACCAAGAAGTATAAAGCAGCCCATTGGACGATTCGGGTCTTTAAGACCACTCCTGCTGCGTCTTACTGCTTTGGCTAAAGCGGTAATTGCCTCATCCTGCGAAACAACCGTCCTATGCAGCTCAGTTTCAAGCTCCAGAAGTCTCTGGGTTTCTTTTTTCTCCAGCTTGGTTAATGGCACACCCGTCATATTGCTGACAACCTCTGCGATGGTTTCTGTATCAACCTGGCCGGTTACTTCTTTGTTTTCATCGTACCATTTTTTATGTAGTTGTGTCTTATCATCCAGGAGCTGCTGTGCCTCATCCCTCAATGAAGCTGCTTTCTCATAGTCAGCGTCTCGAACCGCTGCGTCTTTTTCTTTTTGTAATTTTTCTATTTTTTCTTCTATCTGTGTCAAATCAAGCGGCGGAGTCATATTCTTGAGTCGAATCCGCGCACCGGCTTCATCGATAACATCGATTGCCTTGTCCGGCAGGCATCTTCCGGTGATATACCTGGTCGATAGCTCTACTGCCTGAAAAAGGGCCTCATCGGTAAAGTGGACCCTGTGATGGTCTTCATAGCGGTCTTGAAGTCCTCTGAGAATCTCTACGGTTTCGTCTTTTGAAGGAGGCTCGACAATTATCGTCTGAAACCGTCTCTCAAGGGCGCCGTCTTTTTCGATATGCTTTCTGTATTCATCCAGAGTAGTAGCGCCGATACATTGAACTTCTCCCCTGGCAAGGGCAGGCTTTAACACATTCGATGCATCAATGGCGCCTTCAGCTCCGCCGGCCCCGACAAGTGTATGAAGCTCATCAACAAACAAAATAACGTTCTTGGCCCTTTTCACTTCGTTAATGACTGCCTTTATACGCTCTTCGAATTGTCCGCGATATTTCGTTCCGGCTACCATCATCGCCAAATCAAGCACTACCATCCGCTTGCCTTTGAGGATTTCAGGTACCTGTTTGTTGATTATTTGCTGGCTAAGTCCCTCGACAATAGCGGTTTTACCAACGCCTGCTTCACCTAACAGAACAGGGTTGTTTTTCGTGCGTCGGCAAAGTATCTGTATCAAACGCTCAATCTCTTTTTTTCTGCCTATTACCGGATCAAGTTCATTATCTTCTGCCAATTGTGTAAGGTCTCTGCCAAAGCTGTCCAGTGCCGGGGTCTTACTTTTTGACTTTCGGCCTGCCGTCGGGCTCATCTTCATCCCAAGGGCCGCCGGACCGTCGTCAACTCCGGCACCTAACAAATTCAAAACCTCCTGACGCACATCCTCAAGCTTCAGGCCGAGATTCATAAGGACCTGGGCTGCTATACCTTCGCTTTCTCTGAGCAGACCCAACAGGATATGTTCGGTACCTACATAATTGTGGTTAAGCGAACGGGCCTCTTCGATTGCGTACTCAATCACTTTTTTGGCTCGTGGTGTCTGTGGAAGCTTGCCCATAGTAACCATATCAGGGCCGCTTTTGACCAGTTTCTCGACTTCAAGACGAAGCTTTTTTATATCCACGTCAAGATTCTTCAGTACCGTTGCACCTACTCCGCTGCCTTCTTTAACCAGCCCGAGAAGGATGTGTTCGGTACCAATATATTCATGGTTAAATCGCTGTGCCTCCTGGTTGGCCAGCGCCATAACTTTGCGTGCACGATCTGTAAAGCGCTCAAACATTTTCTACCTCGAAATTTACGTTCAAAAAGAGCTAAACCACCCCTTCATCAATTGTGCCTGAGAGAGCTGTCCATTACGAGCATCAGACAACAAACTTCATTATATCACACTATACTCATCTGTCAAATACGCAAAAAACTAACCTGATTATCCCTTAAATGGGCGGTGAGTATTCATAACTTATATTTATATGCCCCAAATCGGGCTGATGTTCGTTTTCGGACTAACAATTTTCTTCACTTTCAGTTTCATTTTTATCGACAAAAACAAACTCCAACTTTTCAGTTACCTGTCTGCTTCTCGACTTTTTCTTTTGTCCGAGAGCAAGGATTCTTTATTTTTATCGAATAAAGCGTCCTTTGCTTTTAGGTGGTATTTTTTTGCAGAATAGTAAAACTATGACAGAATG
>JAVVFI010000550.1:0-2594 GCA_032250555.1 Sedimentisphaerales bacterium | reverse complement strand
ATGCGGCAACGAGAACTTCCTGGACCGAATGGAATATCAACCTTCAGGCGTTTGGTACGAACCTTGCTAATGTCAATTCCATTACTCTTGGCCTTAGCTCGGTTACTGGCGGTACAGGTATGATGTACTTCGATGATATCCGCTTGTATCCACCGGTACAATAAGCTTAAGTTAATATCGCAGACTCGTATTAAATCGGGGCCTGTACCAAATAGGTATAGGCCCTTTTTTCATAACGATTGTTATTACCAAAGCCTCGAATACTGCTGCTTCCAGTTACAAAGAAAATAAATTAGAGGTCAAAGAGATTCTCAATATTGAGAACAAAAAAAAACTCCCAATAGTCCACTTTTTTCCTTGAAGTGAAGGTGCTTAATCTGGTATAAATAGTAAGAGTAAAATATATGTTCGCACAGACGAACATCCGTGGTTTTTTTATCATTCAGTGAACTTAATTACTATGGCTTTTTTAGTGGAGGAGATTGTGTGTATTTCGAGAGGTGCAAAAGCTGAAAGATGGCAGCATTGTTATTTGCACCTCAGGATTTTTAACATTTCATTTACAACTCAAATTGGGCTTTTGAAGAAAGGAGGTAGTGACAAGCCGCAATAATCATCTTATGAGAAGTATAATTATTTTGTAAGTGCGAAAAGTTTTTATTGTTTGTTTTGGTGTGTGGCCAAAACATGATTCATAACTATCTTAATCATTCTTAAGGAGGATGTAGTTATGTGTAAACAACTGAATTCTGTAATGAATAAAATTCAAAGTCATGCAATCCTGTGCGCTTTAGTTGCACTGTCGATACTGCTGATGCTTCAACCGGCATCGGCACAAATCTTTTATGCAGATTTTGAAGACGGTAGTAGTGCCAACGATCCTGCTCAATGGGTGGCGGATAACACCGGACAAAATTGGGGAATCGCTGATTTCCCCGGTAGCGGAAAGGGATTGAAGAATCTCAATGAAGGTTGCGGGACATCCGGCAACACTCCATTGCCCGGGGTGGATAACTTCCAGGACGGCATTATCCAATTGGATATGTCATGGGAAGATGATGATAGCTTTGGAGTGGTTTTTCGTAAGACCGCCGATGACGCTGGATATCTCGTCGTATTTGGATACATCGAAACCCCGGGAGTCATCGTTGCCGATCTTGCTGATGGCTGCGCCGATACAGGTTTGTGTCTAAGTGATTCCGGCTGTGAAAACGGCGGACTTGAGCTGATTCAGGTTGACCATGGCTTTGGCACCAACTTAACTCAGGACCTGAGTGTTTCATATACCGGACGTATTGAAGTTAAGGGTGACACTATCAGGGTCTGGTTCCTGCCGACCGCCGATATTCCTGATCCGCTTGACCCACTTGGCGATCTCGGAGTCCCGCTCGTCGAGATTCAGAATTCGGCTCACCTTGGGCCGGGTTCCGTGGGTATCTGGCAGGAAAGCGCTGGTGGATGTATGATCGATAATGTATTGGTTGCAGGAATAGGCAGCCAGCCCCTCGCCTGGGGTCCTAATCCTCCGGTCGGAGACCTTCTAACCGATACGTGGGCGAACCTCAGTTGGAGACCGGGAGATTTTGCTCTTTCGCATGATGTCTATATTGGTGATAATTTTGATGCCGTCAACGAAGGCGCCGAAGGTACTTTCATAGGCAATCAGGCCGGAACGTCAATTCTCGCGGGCTTCCCCGGATTTCCTGTTCCAGATGGTCTCATGCCGGGAACGACTTACTACTGGCGAGTCGATGAGGTCAACGACGCCAATGCTTTAAGTCCTTGGAAGGGTAATATCTGGAACTTCTCTATTCAGCCCTACACTGCCTATGAGCCCGAACCGGCTGATGGTGCTTTCTCGGTAGCGCTGGATGCTATACTTAGCTGGACACCCGGTTTCGGCACGAAATTGCACCATGTGTACTTCGGTGACAATTTAGATGATGTAACCAACGCCGCAGGTAATCCCCCCTGGGGAAAAACAACCTATGATCCCGGCCCGCTTGAAATGGCTAAAACTTATTACTGGCGCGTCGATGAGTTTGATGCTATTCAGACGTACAAAGGAGATGTCTGGAGTTTTACGACCGAAGGTGGAGTCGAGACCCTGAGCCCGTCAAATGGCGCTGTGGATATAACACAAACACCGGTTCTCACATGGGCTCCTGGCTTGGGTGCCACACATGAAGTTTATTTCGGCGCCGATGCGGCTTCTCTCGAATTGAAAGCCAGCGGAAACCTCGGCTCAGAGAGTTTCGAACCCGGGCAGCTTGAATGGGATACTACCTACTACTGGCGTGTTGATGAGGTCAATAACACCAACGCCAACAGCCCGTGGACAGGTCCTCTCTGGAGCTTCACTACGGCCAACTTCCTTATCATTGACGATATGGAAGCCTACAATGACCTTGATGAAGGTGATCCGGCTTCTAACAGAATTTATCTGGCCTGGCTGGACGGATTTGGCGACCCGACAAACGGTTCTCTTGTTGGATATGAAAATCCTCCTTTTGCCGAGCTGAGTATTGTTCATGGCGGTAGCCAATCGATGCCCTTTGCATATGATAATGCCCCCGGCAAATCCGAAGCGACTT
>JAVVFI010000054.1:0-18639 GCA_032250555.1 Sedimentisphaerales bacterium | reverse complement strand
GCTATTACGTGCGTTATCCCGTGATTGCACCCACAAAGTATCCACCAGTATTCTACTTACTAGGAGTCTGTCCGAGTAATTGATTTAGACAGTACTCTTCTGTTTTCTTTGGGCTTCAAATCCTGGTTTTGCAGAGTGAGAATTTACTTGCCGCTGTAGTTACGCTTTTGTTTCTCAAAATGGTTGTGACTTTGGCCATAAAACAGCAGTATCCAACATATTATTAAGCCGCGATGGCTTTTTGAGCCCTGAATAATTTCAATAAGTTGTGAGTCAGGCAGACAATCGCCCACTCGCCACGCATCTTGTCAAGGCCCCGCAACGAAAACTGAACAAATCCTCTCGCCCGTTTGATCTGGCCAAACACCGGCTCGACTATACTCTTGCGTTTAGAATAAGTTTCGCGTCCCTTCCTGGTGCGGAGCTTTCTGGCCATCTTTTCTTGAACGGTTAAATCTTTTGGCGGCCGACCGCGAGGGACTTTAGTTGCAGGATCATTGTGCTTAGTTCTTTTGGTAGCAATATACGCATCTATTTTTTTATCTTCGGCGAATTTAACATTCGTTTCACTGTAATAGCCGCTGTCCGCTGAAGCAGCTTTGATCTTCTTATCCCGGCCAACATTGTCCTGTGCCTGCCCTAACATCGGTTCAAACTGCTGCTTGTCATTGCTTTGGCCGGTTACATCACAGGCAACGATTATCTGGTTGGCACTATCCACCGCAGCCTGAGCATTACCGCATTGATCCCAGCCTTTATTGTTCGCTTTCATTATACTCGATTCGGGGTCCGTGAAATTGTACTGCTTATTATCCGCGGGAATATCTGAAACAGCCTTGCGTTTTCTACCACGTTTAGGTTTGTCACCGCTTTTAGATTCTTCTTGTTCACGTTGCTTCTGTGCCTCCTGGGCAGCAGCCATGGCTTTAGCTTCTAATGCCTTTTTCGCCTCCTGAATGCGTTTTAGACGACTTTCGCGGCGAGCTAATTCTTCCGGCAGTTCATCTCCACAACTCTCAGGGCCGTATTCATTATCCTCCTGCTGATCAATTGATTCCGCCTTTTCAAATAACTGTTTAATCTCTTCGGTCAAACGCTTTTCTTCTTTGAGCATCCTGCCGTAACTCATTGCCTTATGACGCGAAGCATTGGCTTTGATCTTGGTTCCATCGAGAGCAACATGGCCAAGCTTGACAAGCCCGGCTTCCTGGCAAAGCCGCAAAACCTGAACAAATAACTGTTGCAGCTCTTTAAGATGCAGCTTGCGAAAATCACTGATAGTGCGAAAGTTCGGTATATCATCACCAACAATAACTTTGAAGCTGATACGCTCCCGGCAAGCCTGCATTATCTTGCGAGAACTGAAAATACCGCGACAATAAGAATACAACAACAGGCTCACCATCATACGTGGATGATACGGCGGAAAGCCGCGTTTCTCCTTTTCATACTTCTGTGTAATAGCTGAGAGGTCGAATCCACTGACTACATCAAGCAGAACGTAAACCAAATCCTTTTCAGGCAGCCAGTCTTGAACTGATGGTGAAAAAAGGTATTGCTGGTTGGGATTCCATGGCCGATATGTCTTACTCATCCGTGAGCCTCCAAGAGTCGAATTTCCATCATAAATATCGACTGTTATTATAACATCACATTAACGGTCATTCAATTATTACTCGGACAGACTCCTAGTAAGCACCGAAATATCTCCTCCGCTTCGTTGGCGAAATCTTCAGGACTTCCGATGCCCTTCCCGCTGACATTCTCTTTCTTCAAGAGCAATCTATCAGGCTCAAAAGCCAAATTCCACTCTCCGTTTGAGGTTGTGAATTGCAACTGCAACCGCATTCTGGGAGCAGGGCTGATTTGAAATTCCTGTATAGTGGTTGGGATGAATCCCTTGTCTTTGAAGACCTCCAGCAGACGCGCAATTATATCTGGCTCTGGCTCCAAGTGAGTGTTAGACGCATAGAACCCGAATTGGTAATGCATCACATGTTCGATCATATCTCACAACTCCTATATGTTCTTACCACTGATTATATCCGGGCGAGCAGAGGGGCTGGTATCCGGATAACAATGATTATACAGTATGTCTAAAACGCCAAACATTTCCGTATCTCCTATTTAGTATATAGTATTTATTCGGTCGAGGCAAGAAAAGCCGACATTTTTAATAGAAATCCACAGTTGTGTTTCACGCCTTTAATAAAATACTTATCTCGTAAATAGTGAAGCAAATCTCACCGCACTTTTCAAGTTGACCGCCTAACGCCTTTGGGGGAGGATAACATAAGGAAAGTAAAAAGGCAAGGAAATTTTTATTGGATTAATCCTTCCCGTTCGACTGCGCTCAGGGCAGGCTCTTTCGCTCAGGATGAAGAAGAAAGGGAATTAGAGATTGGAGATTAGAAGGAAAAAGGAGAAAGGGAAAAGGAAAAATTAAGGAGGCCCCTTTTTGATTGATTATTGATGATTTACTATTGAGGTTGAGATTCCTCACTTCGTTCAGAATGGCAATTATTTTAAACAGACCCCTCCACTCCGGTCGGGGTGACGTTTATGTGTTTCGTAATGTCTCTGTTAAAGGTGTGCCAACGTTATTTTGCAGGCCAGACCCATTCGACTCCGCTACGCTTCGCTCAGGGTGACAGTCAGAGAATTAGAGATTGGTTAATTGGAAAGAAAAAGGGAAGGGATTTTAGAGATTTCAGAACCGTTGACTTTCATTTTTCATAAATGTGTACACACGTAATTTTGTGGGCCAGATTTCTCCACTCACTTCGTTCGGTCGAAATGACACGGAGGTATGAGTTAATTAAGGGATTAGAGAATTGGTTAATTGGAAAGACAAAAAGGGCAATCACATGGAAAAAGCCCCTACATTTCGATTGATTATTGATGAGGGCGGTTCGCAAACCGCCCCTACACGGTTTAGAAAAAGCGTTACCTTTACATTTCGTGATGCCTTAATTAAGTAGAGACTGTTAATAAAAAGTATTTTTGAAGCCGGTATGGCTTATTTGACAAAGAAAGAGACTGGGAAAATGATTTCGAAGGTAATTGTAAAATTCAGATTATCAGTAACTGAGCAAGATGCGGGGTGCCTGCGAAAGAGCAGTGCAGATTTATGAAGGAGAATAGAAATGTCCTGGGATGAAATTTACAAAAGATTAGAAGATGAGCTTGGGCATGAACCTGATGCCGGTGAAGTGCAGGACAGGATTCTGGAAATGCTTAACGGACAGTTTAAGGACATGGCGTGCGATTCATTTAAAAGCAGGTGACAAGTCCGGAAGAGAAGATCAAACTCTACACAAATATCAAGGGAACCTCTAAAAATTCATCTCTTTTAAGCCAATGAAAAATATCCTGATTTTCAAGTGATATTCGCTTTCGCTGCACAATTCAATGGGGCGGAAGGTTTATACAGTCAGCAAAGACTTTCTTCGAGAAAAAAGCTAATTATGTTATGATAATGATGCTATAAGATAAATAACAATTATGGTTCCCAATAGTTAGAGAGGTTTAAAATGAAAGGATGGTCAATAGCACGCTTATTGGTTTTATTCCTTCTCGTAAACCGGTTAACTTTTACTAATCCGGTCTTAGCTCAAATCACGGGTGGAGATCAATTCCCCGGCGGGACCGGGGAAACCGAAACAAGCGGTCCAGGTGAACGCGGCATATTGGCAGGAAGCGTGCCCCTTGCAAATTTTTCCCAGTTGGTGAGCGTGCCTGATATCACCGCAGAGACGGTTGTGGGTCATTTACCACATTTACCTTACAGGATTCCGGGCTTGTATCGTAATAATGCAAAGGGACCGCTGGTCCGCGTGATCTGGCCTGCGCCAATTAACAATGACCAAGTCTCGAAAGCCGGCAGTTATACCGTGAGGGGTATTGTGCCCGGTACGAAGTTCCACCCGACAGTTGCTGTGAGCGTCAAGGCGGCATTTGATACCAACCATATCCCGCAGCGTAATGTTGAGCCTTTTCCATTGGGGCAAGTCGTGCTGAATCAGTATGAGAACGGCCATGACAGTCCGTTTATCAAGAACCGTGACAAGTTTATCCGTACATTGGCTAATACCGACCCCGACAGTTTTTTGTATAATTTTCGCGATGCATTCGGACAAAAGCAACCGGAAAGTGTCAGGCCGCTGCGAGGCTGGGACAGCCGGACCACCCGTTTGCGCGGCCATGCCAGTGGTCACTATTTGACCGCCATAGCACAGGCATATGCCGGCACTACGTACGATGAAGAGCTGCGTGCTAATTTCCTGCAGAAAATGAACTACCTGATTGATACTCTGTATGCTCTATCCCAAAAATCAGGCAGGCCTGTGAAAGAAGGGGGCCAGTTCAATGCTGATCCAACTGCCGTTCCGCCGGGGCCGGGCAAAGATGAGTATGATTCCGACCTCAGCAAAGACGGGATACGGACCGACTATTGGAACTGGGGCAAGGGTTTTATAAGCGCTTATCCGCCGGACCAGTTTATCATGCTGGAAAAAGGAGCCACCTACGGCGGCCGGAACAACCAGATCTGGGCCCCATATTATACCCTGCACAAGATTATTGCAGGTCTGCTGGATTGCTATGAGGTGGGCGGTAATAAAAGGGCCCTGGTGATAGCTGAAGGCATGGGTTTGTGGGTCTTCCAACGTCTCCGGGTTGTGCCTATGGAGACTCGGATCAGCATGTGGAATCGTTACATTGCCGGTGAGTATGGGGGGATGAACGAAGTTCTGTCGCGTCTTTATAAGATTACGAATGATCAGAGGTTTTTGAAATGCGCTCAACTTTTCGACAATATCAACTTCTTCTTCGGGAATGCGGAGCATACACATGGTCTGGCCAGGAATGTGGATACCCTGCGGGGTAAACATGCCAATCAGCACATTCCACAGATCACCGGCGCCTTAGAAACCTATAGGAGCACTCAAGACATCCAGTATTATCGAGTGGCGGAAAACTTCTGGGATATTTGCACACACTGCTACATGTATAGCATTGGCGGAGTGGCCGGGGCCAAAAATCCAAACAATGCTGAATGCTTCACGGCCCAGCCGAATACGCTATTCTCCAACGGCTTCGCCAAGGGGGGCCAAAATGAAACCTGTGCCACCTATAATATGCTGAAGCTGAGCCGTCAGCTCTTTATGTATGACCAGGACGGCAAGTATATGGATTATTATGAGCAGGCTTTGTATAACCATATTTTAGCGTCTGTGGCCGAAGATAATCCCGGCAATACGTACCATGTCCCACTCAATCCGGGTTCTCGAAAACGGTTCGGCAACGCCAACATGAACGGTTTCACCTGCTGCAACGGTACTGCGCTCGAGAGTAATACCAAATTGCAAGATTCTATTTACTTCAAAAGCGTGGATAACACGATTCTGTATGTCAATCTCTATGTGCCTTCTACTTTGACCTGGACACAACGTAACGTAGTAGTTAAGCAGAGTACTAATTATCCTTATGGCAATACCATCAGACTAACTCTTACTGGGGCAGGTAAATTCGATATTAAAGTGCGTGTACCAAAATGGGCGACGAAAGGTTTTTTTGTTAAGATCAACGGCGAGAGTCAGGATGCTGCTGCCACACCCGGGGGGTATCTGAACCTTAGCAGAACCTGGAGAGATGGTGATACCATAGAAATCAAAATACCGTTTGACTTCCATCTGAATCAGGTTATGGATCAGCCTAATATCGCGAGTATCTTCTATGGGCCGGTTTTATTGGCGGCGGAAGAATCCTCTGTCAGGAGCACATGGCGAGCCGTGACTCTTGATGTCAGTAATATTAGTGAATCTATCTCAGGCGTTGACAGCGCCCTGCGTTTCAGCACAAACGGCATAACCCTTAAGCCATTTTATGAAGTCTATGGCCGTCACTCCGTCTATCTGAATGTCAATCCGGAATAATCCTCTGATATCAGCTAAGTATGTTATTCAACGGCCTAATATGCTCGAATGGCTTCATATCGAGCTGTACAAAAATACCGCAATTCCTCGAAAAGTCACCTCTTTCATGAGCTGGAAAACATGAAGATTTTCGTGAAGCATAATAAGCCTTAATGCTGTATGATATTCGATAGACTTAACCTGCAATACATTTTTAGATCGATGTATGTAGAATGGGAAATCACAGATACACTATTTACGGGAATTAACATGAAAAAGATTTCAAACAATATACTTTTGTTGCTATTTGCTCTTAGTTCAGCATGTGTAGTTTGCGGGCAGGATTATCCGCTGCGGGATGCTAAGGAATTCCGTGTGCGCGAGGGGCTGGGAAATATTTTTGGAAAACTGGAGGCGGGTAAGGAAGTTCGGATCGGGTACCTGGGGGGGAGCATTACGGCACAGGCGGGTTGGCGGCCTAAAACGCTGAAGTGGTTCCAGGAACAATATCCCAATGCAAGAATATCGGAGATTAATGCCGCTATCGGGGGGACAGGATCGGATTTGGGAGTGTTCCGTCTGGGACATGATGTGCTGCGACATAAGCCGGACCTGCTATTCGTGGAATTTGCGGTGAACGACGGAGGCGCATCGCCACACCGTATTCAACAGGCGATTGAAGGGATTGTGCGGCAGACTTACGCGGCCGATGCCGAAACGGATATCTGCTTTGTCTATACGCTGGTGGCCGGCTGGACGAAGACGCTACGGGACGGGAAATTTCCGCGGGCAGCATCAGCAATGGAGGCAGTGGCGGATCATTATGGAATACCGTCAATTCACATGGGACTGGAAGCGGCAAAGATGGAGGGTGAGGGTAAGTTGATTTTTACTGCGGCCAAACCGAAAACGGATGCTGAGAAAGCGGCAATCGGGGACAAGATAATCTTTTCGCCTGACAGCGTACATCCTTATACCGACACAGGCCATGAGTTGTATCTGCAAGCGGTGGTTCGAGGGATGGAGGCGATACGCAAAGCGGGCAAGCCGAGTATGCATGTGCCTGGAGAGCCGCTTGCTGCGGACAACTGGCAGGCGGCAAAGATGGTGACGTTAGATAAGGCGAATCTGTCGGACGGTTGGCAAAAGCTGGATGCAAGCAGGCATAGTCTGGCCAAGCGGTTTGGGAACCGGATGCCGGACTTGTATTTTACAAATCAGCCGGGCGAGTCGATTACAATTCGGTTCAAGGGGACAGGACTGCGGATTTATGATCTGCTGGGGCCGGACTGCGGGCAGGTGCTTGTTAAGGTAGATGGCAAGGAGGGGAAAATCGTGCCGAGATTCGATGCGTATTGCACGTATCATCGGCTGGCAACGCTGACTGTGGCGGAGAATCTGCCGGAGGGAGTACATACGGTAAACCTGCAGGTACATCCGGACCAGCCGGACAAGGCGAAAATTCTGGCGAAACGGAATCAGAAAATTGATGATCCAAAGCGATATGACGATACAGCGTGGTATGCCGGGGCGATTCTACTGATTGGAGAGATTGTGGAGTGATGGTAGTTCCGATGAAGTGAAGAAGATCGGTATTAATAGTAAAGGTCCTTAACCCGCATTCTTATTCCCTTGAACGTGTTCTCGATACTCTTTCTGGTCAGACCATCGACGAGCCATCCTGTTCCGAAGGGAATCTGGCCGGTATCAGTGTAAACCCTGTAATAGGCCAATACCTGGCCGTCTTTGTTGGGAAAGTCCTCTATAATCCATTGCCCGTAGGTATCAACCACGGTTTCCCCGGCCTTGAGCCCGGGCCAGGGAAGTTTCTTCCATGACATTTGCGTTCTACCGTCTTCATGCTTCGAGTGGAACTTCAGGCGATATTTTTTGACGAAGCCGAACGGTAAGCCGAGTTTGTGATCGACTATTATCCCTCCGTCGGGGGAAGAGCTAACTGTTATTTCCTCAACGTCTGGCATGAATTCGGGGTAGCCGGCGTAGTCTGCGAGCACTGCGGAGACCTCCTTGAGCGTTCCCGAGACAAGGCCTATTGCCTCGTATTCCTGCTTGGTCTTCTCGAGTTTCGCTACCTGGCGAACGACTACCTTCCCTTTGATGATGGGTGTCCTGTAATCGTTGAGCAATCTGTCCTTGTCAGCCTGGTTTCTCCGCTCGGTGTAAGTGACATCCATCAGGATATAATCGGCGGATTCTTTGAGTATCCCGGCTCGAACAGGATCGAGTTTCTCCAGGGCGGCCCGGTCCTTCAGAGACAGGTCCTTATCTCCGGCGGCTTCGGCAGCGAGGGCACGGTTGAAGTAGAAAACAAATCTGTCCGAGGGCGATCCCCATTGTTTACTTATGCACAATGTAAATTTCTGAATGGCCTTCTTGAATTGGCGAGTTCCGGCTAACGCCACGCCAAGATTGATGTGAGTGTAGTAATAATCGGGATCAAGCTCGGCGGATTTTATGAAGACGGGGATTGCTTTTTCGTACTCGCCATCGTGACAGAATTTGTTGCCGCTCAAGTAGAAATCGTGTGCCGTCTTTAGATCGCTGCGATCCGCAGAATTTTCATTGCCGACTGCGATGTTCGATATAAGAAGGCAAGACGACAAGATAAGTACTCGAAGAGCAATCATTCCAGCCGGGATTTTCCATTTACACTTCATTGAACCACTCCTGCAAAATTCAAGTTTCATAATAGCGTAATTTCATCTCAGTTTCAACAATATACCGGCAGGTTCAACAGGCCATACTCAAGATTGGGGGCTATGAATATCAGCTAGCAGCACTTTTTTAATTGATTATCGAATGTTGATTATTAAAGTCAGCTCAGCGGCTGCCACATGCCGTTCAGCTTTGTGTTCATGGCACGTACATCCCTTAAAACGAGCTTTAATCGACTTATATCCTCCTCCGAAACAGCCGATATATTGAAAGCGAGAGTATTCAAAAAGAAAGAAGAAAGGGAAGAGTATGAATTACACTACATTAGCTATCGGATTGTTCGCGTTGGCATTCGGAATATGCACATTTATTGTTAGAGTGAAAAATCCGGAAAAGTTCGGGAAACTGAATGCCATGAAAGAGAAATTCGGAGAAAAAACGGGAGATGCTATACATACAATTTCCTATACCGTTATCCCAATAATCGCAGGGATCGTATTTATAGTCGGTGGGCTTATGGGTTTAACGGTATTCAAATGATTATTGATCGCCTTAGAGTACAAGGGGCTCTATACAAGGAGGGGCAGGTGATTGGTTATTTTGTCTGATGGCAGACAAGCGGAGAATTGCCATCCACCTTCGTTAAGGTTGAGCAGCTACTACAGCCGGCATCTTTTTGTAGAGGTCGTTCATTAATTGAATGGCAGCGTCTTTAGCGATGAACTCTTCGTACTTCCAGGTTGATGCCGTATCACGATAGTCAGTGCCAGGTTCAAAGCGACCTTTCACTATTCTATTTGCGAAGGTTTCGATAACTTTGTTATTGTAATTATCCGAAACCTCACAATACAATCTGTAAGAGGCCATACGATCACTAATCCTTATATCGGAATCAAGTTCGAGCCTGGTAATCGAATAATCAGCATTTGCGTGAGGGCCGATTTTTCCTTTACCAGCCTGTTTCAAGAAATTATACAGTGTTTGTGAGGGGCAGATATTTTCATTCAGGCGTATCTGAGGAAAATCCGGAGGCTCTCTATCAATTTGTGTTAACGGCGAGGAAGGGGCGGGGGAACATCCCGATAATTGCACTAAAACCAACGAAATTACTATTAATAAGATACATATTTGCCGATCAGTTTTAGCTTTATTATTTCTAATCTTATTTGCCATAATGTTTCCTTTCAGATGTTTTTATCGGTATAACCAACCATCATGTTAAGAAAGAAAAACAAAACTCTGTACGAAACGAAAGGCAGTTAAAATTTCCTGTCTAATCTTCTGTAGCTGACGGCTTCGGCGATGTGTTCGGGCTGGATTTTTTCGTTGCCGGAGAGGTCGGCTATTGTTCGGGCTACTTTGCAGATTTTATCGTGGGCGCGGGCGCTCAGGCCGAACTCTATCATTGCCTGCTTGAGGATAAGCTCGCCGGCTGAATCGAGGGCGCAGAATTTTTCGACCTGTTTATGGCTCATTCTGGCGTTGGTTAAAGTAGCCCCATTTCCGAAACGGTCTGTCTGAACGCCTCTTGCGGTGATGACATCGAGCCTCATTGCCACCGAGTCAAGCCTGTTGGCTTTGGAGCGGAGCTTTCTGAAACTTATGGCGGGGACATCGATATGAATATCAATCCTGTCCACAAGCGGGCCGGAGACTTTTGACATGTAGCGCGCAATCTTGCCCGGGGTGCATTTGCATCTTCTCGAATCGCTGCCGAAATAGCCGCATGGGCAGGGATTCATCGCGGCGACGAGTATGAAACGGGCAGGAAAGCGGATGGTTTTTTTCGCGCGCGATACGATAACGAAACCATCTTCGAGCGGCTGTCGAATCATCTCGAGGACGTGGCGCGGAAATTCCACGAATTCATCCAGAAACAAAAGGCCGAAATGTGCCAACGACAATTCGCCCGGGCGGGGCATCGTACCGCCGCCAATCAGGGCCGGGCCGCTGGCGGAGTGGTGCGGCATTCTCATTGGGCGGGTAGCCATCAGGGACTTGTTCTTTCCCAGCAGGCCGACCGAGGAATATACACGGGTCGTTTCCAGAGATTCTTCCAGGCTCAAAGGGGGCAGAATGGTTGTGAGTCTCTGGGCGAGCATGGTCTTTCCGGCGCCTGGGGGGCCTATCATCATTATGTTATGGCCTCCAGCGGCGGCTACTGTCAGAGCGCGCTTGACGTTTTCCTGGCCTTTGACATCCGAAAAATCGACTTCGTAATTGGACGATACGTTAAAAAGCTCATCGATATCAACGGTTGTCGTCTCCAGCTCCAACTGGCCTGAAAGAAAACCCGCCGCCTGAGCGAGCGAACCGACGCCAAAGACATCGATATCGGAAACCACCGCGGCTTCCTCGGCATTTTCCAGAGGTACTATCATCTGGTTAAAGCCGTTCGATGCGGCAGTCATGGCCATAGATAATACGCCGTTGACCGGCCTTACCCTGCCGTCCAGAGCGAGTTCGCCGACGACAATGGTATTATTAAGAGCTGAGCTTATTACAGCACCCTGGCCGATGAGCATACCAAGAGCGATGGGCAAATCGAAGGCTGGTCCGGCCTTTTTGACATCGGCGGGGGCGAGATTTATTAACGATGCGGTTTTGGGATGGCTGTAGCCGCTGTTGATAATCGCGCTTCTGACCCGCTCGATACTTTCTTTGACGGCGGCATCGGGCAGGCCGACGATGATAGACTTCTCAAAGCCGCCCCTGGCAATGTCAACCTCGACCTCGCAAATTATCCCTTCGATACCCTCAAGTGTAACGCTATGCAGTCTCGCTAACATAGTTATTCTTCTCTCTTTTTTAACTTCAGAAAGAGTAATTTTAAGAGGTGCGCAGGATTGGGGCAAGAAATTTTAAAAAGTTTCTTATGTCGTGTCGGGGGTACTTAGAGTCCCAGAAATTGAATTGCCAAGCCACAAAGGAAGATAGCAGCCCCGGCTATAACGTGGGAAAAGCGCTGCACTTTGGCCAAAGGCAGGAAATTTACACCCGAACTTGCAAGAAGAACCGCCACTAACATAGTACCGATGGTTGCCGTACCGAAGACAAGGACAACAAGCAGGACGCCGAAGAAACCGATTTTCGCGGCTGGGTACATAAGTATTGGAATCAAAGGCTCGCACGGCCCAAAAACAAAAATGGCAAAAAGCGCCCAGGGCGTGATGCTCGCACGGCCTGCGCCGTTGTGAACATGACTATGCTCAGAATGATGGTCATGCGGGTGTTCGTGTTCATTAGTGCCGGGATGAAAGTGGGCATGGACATGGGGCTTGTTCTTATATGCCCGGCGCAATCCCCAGACAAGATATGCCAGACCGAAAGCGATAAGCAGCCAGGCGGCTATATTGCCGCGGGATGATTCGATAATCTCCAGCTTTTTAACCGCGATTCCCAATGAGACACCTATCATACCAAGAACAATCGAGCTTCCGATATGACCGAGGCCGCAGAGGAAGGTTATGACAATGGTTTTGGTTCGTGACCATTTTCGTGCCCATGACATCATTATAAAAGGGAGATAGTGGTCAGGGCCCAGAAGGGTATGTAAAAAGCCGATAGATGCGGCGGTAATAACAAGGGCACTTAGTTCAGCGTTCATAACTGACTCCTCAAAAAAGACCGATTATTACTTACGGCTTAATCGTGCGCATAAGAATAACAAATGTGTGCTACTGCGTCAAGAAAGTAATTAGTAAAAAAAATATTTTTTAGAATTTATATGTCAGGCCTGAACTTATCCAGTATTCATCCGAGTTATTCACTGAATCATCCATAGATACTTGATAATAGATTCCAGGAGTAAAAGTTAGATTTTCACTTATTTCAAAATCGGTTGAAATCCCAAACACAGCATGTGACCAGTCATGATCGACACCTGTATTTGCCCGTGCATTACAATTGGCACCGGTGCCATCGTTGTAAACTATATCTGCAGACAAATGTACAATCTGCTCTACACTATTTTCCAATAAGCCTGGCATACTCAAATCATGCCCAATACCAAAAAGATGCACCCATCCACCTTCGTTATGATTTTCATAATTACTTCCAGCCGGCCATTCAGAGGCAACGATATATCTCGGTACGATCCCCAAAGGACAAATCCGGGGCCATTCGAATTCTACCTCAATTTCCTGTGAGTTGGCTACCTTCTTCGGACTATCTGTAAAATTATGATAGATCCAGCTGATTTTATATTCCATGGCGCAGGCTTCACCTTCAAACAAACTGTTATAGTAGTATAGTCTGTAGTCCAGCTTCTCGTCATTTTCAAAACCATCGGAATTGGCCCTGAACCATTGAACATTGATACCAAAACCTGTGTTATACAAATCCAAATCTAAGCTCGGCTGAATACCACTATGATTGTTCCTATAGCAATCGAAGCCTTTATCTATGAAGCGACTTACGTAAGTTACATCGAAAATTATGTTGAGCTCTTTTTCCTGAGCCGGTACCGTCGCACTAAACAAAATTATCATTAAAAATGATACTACAGGACTTTTCATAACTATGTCCTCGAAATAAATTATCAGCTTACCGGTCCAAACTGCGCATAAAAATACAAAAGTCGTGCTACTGTGGCGCATAACAATATCTAATTCGTGCTACTGCGTCAAGAAAGTAATTGACAGAAACAAAAAAAAATCTTAAATAAGCTCGTACGTTTATTAATTATTGGTTCAAGGAGACCGTATGGCAATGCCCGAAAAAGTGCTCGTTATAGATTTGAACGAAAAGTGCGAAAATCAAAAGCTGCTGAGTGGTGCACCGGAAACATGCGGTATGCGCTCGGGCAGAGTATATTTATCGCCCGGACAGGCGTGCGGGCTGCACAGCACAAAAGACCGGGAGGAGCTGCTCGTTTTTCTCTCGGGTCAGGGGGAACTGATCATCGGGCAGGAAGAAAGCCATCAGGTCGGCAAGGGCAAGGTTTCCTATATACCACCACAAACAGAGCACGATGTTAAAAATACGGGCTCAGAGCCGCTGATTTACGTATATGGCGTTGCTCCGGCAGCCGGTGAATAAGAGCGTCTAACAAAAAACAACCGGAAAACCGGTAAATTCAGAAAAAATCGTTTGCAAAAATCGACGTTTCGATTATAATCGGAGTTATATAAAGGTTCTTTTCTTCTCTATATCTTGGTTTTGGTGAGACGGTAGATTCTTTATAAGTTCGCAGTATATACTCTACATGAAAACTGTCTCACAAAGGCTGGAGCTTCTCCCTCCAGCCTTTTTTATTTGTTATGCCCGGATAATAAAGGTAAAATTTTCATATATCTATTATGTTTGGGCGCAATGTGGAAGTTTGACTGATAATACAAGTAAGATATCCTCCGGAAGGTGATTGGGGCAGTTACGGTATCAACGGCTGGGTGGAAAATCCGCCGCCAAGTTATACTACCGTTTATGAAAATTTCGAGACTGTAAATAACTGGCGAACCCCTAATGTCAACGGTGCCGGATATGTTCCATTGTTTATGGATGCACTGCGTTTCAATATCTTTCCGAGAGACATTGATAATCCGCCCGAAACGGAGGACATGGCCTGGCAGGGTATGCAGCATATGAGACGTATCTGTATCAATCGGCACGACGGCTTTATAAACATGTCTTTTCTGGATTGGTCGGTCAGAAAGATAGGGCTTAAAGAAATGTGGACATTGAAATGGCATCGGGCCTATAACCAGGCAGGGCCATGGACTATGAGCGGGGGTGTACAGCCAAGCGACTGGCCAGCATGGATGAAAAGCTTCAAAGACTATTGACAAATCAACGAAACAAAAGGGGCCTATACCGAATCAATCGGTACAGGCCCCGAATTTATACAAATCACTATCAAAAGCACATAATTAATGCCTGCAATTTAATGGCGTTTGCTGTTATTGAGCATACAAACGAATATCATCGAAGTACATTATTCCTGCTCCGCCGGCAACCGGATTGGCCCTGTTACCAAGACCAAGAGTAATCGAAGTGACATTAGCAAGATTCACACCCTGGTCGGCAAAGCGCGTCAGGTCGATATCCCATCTGGTCCAGGTACCTGCCTGCGCCGCGTCGGGATTATCATGATTGACCACTGCGCTTCCGTTGAGAGCGACATACAAATTCTCAGCGGCATTACTCGAACTTCCTCGGAACCAGATTGTCAAGGTGCTGATACCGTTGACGGTCCAGTCACGATTGGAAGTCAATGTCAGAGTTGCCTCGGATTTTCCGACTGCATTGTTGTAGGACATGGGCATCGACTGCAGACCACCATGGACGATGGTCTGTTCGGCAAATGGAGGAGGATCATTACCAACGACAGAACCGTTTACAGCCGGGTTGTCGAATCCGTCCAGCCAGGCCAGATATATTCTATTACTGCCGGGCTCACCTTCGTTAATGTCATTGTAGCTCTCCATATCATCCACGATAAGGAAGTTAGCAGTGGTGAAATTCCATAGAGGGCCTGTCCATGGGCTGTCGGCGTTGGTGCCATTAGCCTCATCAACACGCCAATAGTAAGTAGTATTCCACTCAAGCTGTCCTGGTTCAAAGCTCTCGGAACCAAGATTTCCACTGCCTTTTAACTCCAGAGAGGCTGCGTCAGTGCCGAAATAGACCTCATGGGTATCGGCAAAGACGCCCGGCACCCATGTGAGAACAGGTGTCTGCGTAATATCTATCGCACCTTTAGCAGGATCCGGGGTGCCGACAGCTCCTTCAGTAGTAAAGCTCCAGACGTTGCCTTTATGTGTGCCAAAAGCGTCGAATTCATCGACACGCCAGTAGTAGGTTTTGGCCATATCAAGGGGGCCGGGGCTAAAAGTTGCCATTCCCTGAGGAAGACCGTCAGCAGCATTATCGACATCGTCGAAATTGTCGCCGAAGTAAACAGTGTGCAGTTTGGCACCGAAGCCCGGAGTCCATGTTAGGTTGGCATTCACTTCGACAGTCTCGCCGCCATCAGCGGGTACCGGCAAATAAGCAGTCTTTGGCGGAATCATGAAACTCCAGATGTCACCTACCCAGGGACTGTTCGGGTCGGCTTCATTTACCTCATCAATACGCCAGTAGTATGTCGTTCCGGGAACGAGACCGTCCGGAAATGGGAATCCGGGGAATCCGGCAACAAAAAAGGTTGCTGCTTGATTACCTACGAATGTGCCTTCGGCGCTTTCGCTGACGGCATCAAAATCATCGCCCATATACACATCATGTGATACAGCCAAATCCCCCGGTGTCCAGCTTATGTTCACCCAGGTATCCTCATGGTAAGAACCATCAGATGGTGTGGGATTAAGAGCTTTCGTAAATGCTTCACCTTTCATAGCGGCCTGGATCTCAGGCTCCGTGAGCGCTGTGTCGTAAATCCGGACATCATCAATGAGGCCTATCATAAATTTCTCAGGGTGCAGTTCATTACTTGCGTTGCTTGTAATAGCTCCTATGTAAGCATTATGCTGAAGTACTCCGGAAAGGTCGTAACCTGCAGGTAAATCTACTGTCCCATCTTCAACTCCATCTACATATACGAGAGAAACATCTCCCTTTATCATGCCAACTACATGATGCCATACACCATCATTAATGACAGTATCACCCATTGATTGAACTTTGGTGGAGTCGTTATCCATGGTTAGAGTTAGCTTATTATCGTTACCTTCACCCATAGCCAGCGTGTACCGTATTCCTCCTCCGTCATCCCCGCCAATGGCAAAGATTGAGCCTCTTTGGGTGGCCGTCATTTTTATCCAGGCAGTTATGGTAAAATCCTCTGTCCCGAAGTCAAAGACAGCCGGAGCACCCAAATCAACATAGTCATCACCGTCGAATTCCAGCGCACCGCCTATTTTCCCGGCCACCCACTGGGGATCACCCCCAAGGATACCGTTCAATCCATTACCACTTGAGTCAGCGGCGGTGGTCCCGGAAGTCTCATCAAGCCTCCAGTGAGCCACGAGATCAGCAGAGGCATCAGCAGCAATGCTCATTACCAAAACAAGGCAGGCTAAATAAATCAATTTCTTAGACATAATAGTTCTCCTTAAAAAGTTCAAAACAGCAACGACCGATAATAACTCTCGGACTTTGTAAATTCTTATTTCGTTTGCACGAGATGTTGTGTGACTTGACCTCACATCCTTCCTTCTAAAGCCTGAAATCAACTGAAAATAGAAATATGAAGTTTCGATCACCAGTACAAGACTTCACCACTATTTCTTATACCAGATTTGTTACTTTTGTTCAAGTAAAACTTTTCGAAGTCACTCGGATTTGTTTTTATGTCCCCCATTATTTTCAAAGACTTTGAGTCGTAACGTTGACTGTAATAAATGCTTAGGGGTGTTGATAAATATTTCCCCAAATCCCCTCATTAGCCGGGCTTGTTTGGACGTGCTCAAAAAAACGCTTATTTGGGCTATTTTCTATTGCAGAAATTCCGATATGTGTGTATAATATGGCCGGTGAAGTAGCGTAAATTAACAGGGCATAAATATAACTGCACACACCTGAACCGGTCAAGAGAAAAGGGTGACACTATGAACAGACGAAAAGGTTTTACATTAATAGAACTTTTGGTGGTAATAGCAATAATTGCCCTGTTGATGTCGATTTTGATGCCCGCGTTGGCTCGTGTAAAGCAACAGGCCAAAACAATCGGCTGTCTTGCAAACATCAAACAATGGAACCTGTATTTTTCGATGTACACCGAAGACTACGACGGGAAGTTCCAAGCCGGCATCGGCAGCGGTCACACGTATCATTGGATGAATGCGCTGCGACCTTATTATAAAAACGACCACAAAGTTCGCTTATGCCCAACTGCCACAAAACCAATTATTGATGAGAACGGCAACCAGTCCCCTCAGTTTAACGTATTCTCTGCATGGGGAAGATTCTGGGGAGAGGGTTATGCTCCTGAAGGTGACTGGGGCAGTTACGGTATTAACGGCTGGGTGGAAAACCCGCCGGCAAGTTACACTACCGTTTACGAAAATTTCGAGACTGTCAATAACTGGAGAGGTCCTAATGTCAACGGCGCCGGATATGTTCCATTGTTTATGGATGCACTTCGGTTCAATGTCTTTCCAAGAGATATCGATACCCCTCCCGAAACGGAGGATATGGCCTGGCAGGGAACACAGCATATGAGACGTATCTGCCTCAACAGGCACGATGGCTTCATAAACATGGCTTTTCTGGATTGGTCGGCCAGAAAGGTCGGACTTAAAGAATTGTGGGCATTGAAATGGCACCGCGCGTATAATCAGGCCGGCCCCTGGACTATGGGCGGCGGCGTTCAGGCAAGCGATTGGCCAGCCTGGATGAGAAACTTCAAAGACTATTGATGAAAAAGACCGCCTGATTAAGTAACGCCTCAAATTGGAAAATTATTGCTTATAACAGGTTTGTTACATCAATTCGCCCACAGCTTATACCAATACTACTCAGGTGGTTTGGTCTAAATTTGCTCCGGCTCTAATCCGCAAGGTCTTCATTGATAGGTATTTATGAGTCCTATGATGCCGATTTTAGCACTTCATCTCGGCCGGTTCTGTTTCACAACCTCTTCAAAAAAAACATTGGGAGAGTTATTTTTTATTGCGGAAAATCTGATTTGGCTGTATAATAAAGTGTTAGGCTAAACAGCCTAAGTTAACATCGGAGCGCAAAATTAACAAAACACATAGCTGCTTTCGCGCATCATAAAAGTAAAAAAAAGATGAAAGGTGTCACCATGAACAAGAAAAAAGGATTTACTTTGATCGAGCTTCTGGTGGTAATCGCCATAATTGCCGTGTTGATGGCTGTATTAATGCCCGCTCTTAATGTCGTACGTGAACAAGCCCGCGGCATTGCGTGCATGTCGAACCAGAAGACCATCGGGCTTGCCTACGTAATGTATGCCGAGGATAACGATGGGCAGTGGGCGACCGACCACGTCGGTCCCTGGCCGGACTGCTACACCTGGCGTGCGCTGCTGAACGACTACGCGAATGCCACCGATATCTTCACGTGTCCCAGCGCCACGTACAGCTAC
>JAVVFI010000549.1:0-2614 GCA_032250555.1 Sedimentisphaerales bacterium | reverse complement strand
AACACAGGTATTTTTGCCGACCCGACATACATTGAGGGATCCCATAAACTGACCCATTTACTTTTCTGTTGTTGTGTCATTTTTTCGAATCGGTCCAGCCACACACTGTTTTCATGTAGAAATCCGCAGCCGTAAACAGGCACGGCCGCCTTAAAGCGATTATCAAGTCCCGATATGATACATGTAAGATATCCGCCCCAACTGATTCCGGTAACAGCCGTGCGGTTTGCATCTACTTCCTTGAAGCTCCGTAAGAGTGAATGGGCCAGGATGGCATTGGCGACAGCATGATACGTCCACTGATTTTCTACCGGTTGGTCAATAGCGCCAAACTTTTCATTATCACTTTGGCCGGGACCTCCATCAGGAAGTCGTTTTCGCTCCGGACCACAACCGGCAAGATCCATTGCAATAGCTGCGTACCCACGCTCGGCCCATAGCTGGGCCCATTCCCTGAAGGCTGTTCCGCCGCCGCCATGCACTAACACAACGGCCGGAAAGCTGTGGTCTTTTGCAGGTTGATCCGTCAATGTGGCTGGTGTAGCGTAATAGGCAAAAACGCGGGTTGGCTTGCCCTGGTAAGGTTTGCCTTGATAATAAAGTGACCAGACATGTCCTTCGCGAGAATCCCATTCGAATTGCGGGGGCTGGCTCAAATCGGCAAGATTCCAGGGTGTTGTTCGAGGTAATGAATTGGCAGGACGAATAACATCGCTGCCCTGTTGTGTACTTAAACAACCGCTGCTCACACATACCAACGCCAGGAAGCAAAGTAACCATTTTTTTCGTAATCGCGTTAAGAACATGTTCAATTCCTTTCTATTGTTTTCAGAGTGACGTTATATCCAACAGATTCACAAACGATTTATTGGCTATAATATTCCCAATAGAAGTAGGTGATTATAATCTCTCCTGTAACAGTCGGCAACACATTAGCAAAACTGGGATAAACTCTCGAACAGAGCTTAATAACCGAAAATATCATACACACATTGAGTTAAGAACGTTAAGATAGAAGCAGCTCAGCGTTTTGTGCTGATTACAATCGAAAAAGACTATACAAAAATGTAAAGAAATAAATGCCACGACTAATTTCTCGAACTAACGAAAATGAAGCCTTTTCACAAACGTAAATATCGAAAGTTGCTTTTATTCATTCTTCTGGTGACGATTTGTTTTGTGCTGGTCGATCCTGCTCAATTTTTGGAAGACAGGAAGGAGCCGAAAGTTATAGCATTCGTCATCGATTCTGCTTCCAGTATGATGGAGAAAGAACGGAACATCCTTAACCTCTTTGAAGACCTGACTCACGGCCAGGTAGTGCGCGACATTTTGCGGAGATATGGTGAACCTGATAAGCTTAATTTTTACAGTGTGGACGATATACGTGGCAATATTGACAGAGAAAGTTATCTCAATGCTCTTACTATCGCAGGGAATTATCTCCGAGATAATCCACGCGACCGGGTAGTGATAAACATAAGTCTTGGGTCGAATTCTCCCGAACAGCTTGAGAGAAAGCTCATCAAAGATATTCTTGACCATGGCGCTATCGTAGTGGCGGCAGCAGGTAATGACGGTATAAAGGGTTCCATCTATCCAGCGGCCCTTGATGGTGTCATTTGTGTCGGGGCCTCTGGCGGCGGTGTTCGCCAGAGCTACTCTAATTATGGTAATATAGATATATTTGCCGATGGAAGCTACGAAACCACGCAAATGCTTTCGCTGCCTTCTGAGACCGGTATAGAAAGCCATGCCCGCAGAGTGAAGCTTAATGGGACATCTTTTGCGGCTCCAAGGGTATCCGGATTGATAGTTAAAATGCTGCAACTGAACGCTTCCCTTGAAAATCAGCAGATATTGGAGATTATCCAAAACACTTCGGACAAAGTACTCGGTTTTGAGCAAGGTTCCATAAACAGGCTTAATGCTCTTGCTGCCATAAGTGAAAAATATGCCGCCTTTAGAAAAGCAGGACAGGTATTGTTGGTAATCCTCGAAGCCATATGTATTATAGCTTTTATATTTGTAGGGCTGTTGATTGTAATTCCAATACCGGGATTTCTTTTCAGGGTAGTTTTTCCTTCTACATGGATGGCCATTAAGATAAGAAGAATTGACAAAATAATGCATAACGAAAGAAAAAGGCCCAGAGATATCAGGTACATCATAAACTGTTTGTTTCCAGGCTACGGGCGGCTTTTTGAAAGAGCTAATAAAGCGTTGCTTACAATAGGTGAGCCGGCAGTTAAGCATTTGATACGAACCTATCCGTATAAACCCTGTAATGAATTTGGGGATTTTACGACATGTATATATAATCTTATAGCAGAGATCGGCGGCAGGGAAGCTGAAGAATTTCTCCGTTGCGAAGAGGAAAGCCATGATGATATTCTGGGGCAGGATTCTCAACAGCAGAATGAAAATGGAGCGGCCAGATATTCTGTTTGATTGAATGCAATACTTCATTTATACTGTTCTCGACAATTTAACAAAATATAAGGGATTAGTTGATGGCGACAATAACAAAAAAAGAACTTATAGACCGAATCACAAAGAAGACACAATGTAAGAATCTTACCTGCAAAGAAATAGTGCAGCAATTCCTCAATGA
>JAVVFI010000548.1:0-2626 GCA_032250555.1 Sedimentisphaerales bacterium | reverse complement strand
CCGTTCCTGCCCAAAAAGCCGAATATAGAACCCTTCGGCACTTCAAGCTCAACACCTTTGAGCACCTGTTTTTTGCCGTAAGAAAAATGTAGGCCTTCAATTGTAATAGCCGACTCTGTCATTTTATGTTCCTTTGCATTTTCATATCCTCTACTCAGGATTCTTCAGCAGATAAAGATACGTCTTTGGTTTTTTGGAATGCTTTTCAACTAAATCGTAATCCTGTCGCATGCACAGTACTATATTATCGTCATCCAATACTGCCATATCACTAATACCATAAGACATGCGCACAAAGTGACCCAGCTTTCGTATTCTGCTATTGGCTCGAACATCGAAAACCAGTAATGTGTGGTTGTTGCGACAATAAAATTTCCCGTTTTTCACAAAATTGTCATCATAAAACCTATCCGCACCAGTCACGCTTTCCAAAATCGTAAAAGGCCTTGAACTACCGTACTTGCAATAGACCTTCTCATCATCCCAACGGATCACATCGAAACGGGCAATGTCATCGTAATCAATAAAAAAGAAGGCGAACTTGCCATCATGGACATCAACTATCGAGTACTTATAGATATTATTACCACCATAGTGAAACTGATAATTCAAATCGATGCTGAGTTTTATCTTTTCTTGAAGTTCGATTTCCTCAACTGGCACAAGAGGAATGGCGAATTCTTTCTTACGGTTCTTAGGAGGCTTAGAGCCATATGGCCCGTATTTCTTGAGTTTATCGAGATACTTGTCAATAATCTTTAATTCTCCGGGCTCAGTCACATCCACCACAACACAGCTATTATGTACACAGGCGATTAATCTGTTATCGATAAGTCGCATTGTAGCACGAGGAGTATCAATCCTGTCCGTTAAACAATCGGAGATATCGAGTTCACAGACCAGCGTCCAGTATTTTTCAGTATGCTTATAGCTTCTCAGATAGATCTTCTCATAGGTTCTTTTTTGAGAGGTGCTATGTCCTTCTTGTTCTTGGTGAAAATATGCGTCAATGACAAAAGAATATATGTCATTTCCAATATTCTTATATATTCTTCCTCTACTCGGATATCTGGGACGTCTGGGATATCTTCTTACACGGTAACCCTCCATCCTCGGCGGCCTGCTGGCTAATCCGAAATTTGGACCTCCGCTTATATTGTTTAAGGATATTCTGCCTTTGTCTGTGTCAACATAAATATATCCTTGAAACACTACCCTGCTTCCGGCGTAATCCAGTGAATTCCACCTATAAGAAATGTCGATTTCTTTTTCCTGCAATACTTTAATATTAGCAACCTGGCTGCTGAAAAGCATCATCAGAGTGAACACCAATCCGGCCCCAACCCATAAAAGCACTTTCAAATTTGTCCTCAAATGCCAGTCATACATCGCCGCAAACAGTGCAAATATAAAAGCCGCTACAGAAGCTGCAAGAATGATGGTCATGAAAAATCCGAACATCAAAAACATAATATCGTTCATGTAGTCCTTGAAATCAAGTGGCAGCATGAACGGAAGAACTAATAAAAATCCAGTCATCAACATCCCGATTAGCCACGCACGAGCGGTCTTGCGCACGAGCACGTTGCATGCAAAACACAGGCTGTAAGTTAAAATCGATATAAGGATGGGCAATGGTATGAAAATATCGATACCTTCACTATCCCAGATGATTTTGCATAAGATTGTGAAAACCACCGGGCAGGCTATAATCAACAAAGAGGCAATCAAGCCGGTGAAAAATTTTATAATAATGAGCAGCTTTACATTAGCGGGTTTTGATCGCCAGAAAATATATCGCTTCTCATCTAAATCACCCTGTATATTCGCACAAGCGATAAGACCGGCAAGAAAGGGACCGAACATAATGGCCAGAGATGTCATGCCGGTTGTGAAATTGTGATCACCCGCCCTAAGGTTGACTATTACTTCTTCTACCGGCAGAACCATAATAAGTCCCAGGCAAGCCAGAAGGTGCCATTTGAGCTGACAAATCTGCTGATGGATAATCCCTGATATCCTCATAGATACCTCCTGATACTAACATATCGGTAACAGGCAATACCCAGCACTGCCGCAGACGCAAATATCTGCGAGAGCAATGTCCCCGCAATCCCGACCTTGGTGATTCTCATAAATATGAGTGAATACGGAACAAAACGCTCCGCCCAGGTGACTTCACATAGACTGGACCAGAGAAGAACAATTCCCCAGCCGATAAAGACGCCGAACATAGCCACCAGCGAGCCTGCTTCACTCCTGCACTGACAGCCGAAGGCACAGAACCATGTAAAAAGAACCAGCCCTGCCATTCCACAAAGTAAATTGGTTCCTAAAAGAAATAACACCGGAGCCTCTCTACCTCGGGACATGAACTCCATCAAGACTCCGCTAATAAGAAATATAAAGATAATGCCTGTGGCTGAAACAAGATACTTACTAAAAAAAAGCATCCATCTGGAAACCGGTATCTTGAAAAGAAGATGTACTGTACGGTTGCTTATTTCACCTGAAAAAATATCCAGCGAATAAATTACCGGTACAGCGAACATCTGAATAAATGAGATTAATATACAATTGGAATAATCCGGTATGATTCGTATCCTGAACAGCATAATAGTAAATA
>JAVVFI010000547.1:0-2626 GCA_032250555.1 Sedimentisphaerales bacterium | reverse complement strand
CAGCCCAGGGCATTCGTCACAGAAACCTTACACACTTTTGCCTTGTACAGGGCATTTTTAACATCCTGCAGTTTATGTGGTTGAATATATGCTATTATAAGCTTCATTTTGGAATCTCCAATTAATAACTAAATATATTTTATGTAGTGGTAAAAATCTGGAAGCCGGAATATGCTTCCATGCCGTGCTCGCCAATATCGAGTCCTTTTAATTCTTCCTCGTCGGTTACGCGCAGCCCGATGGTCTTTTTGATTCCATAAAACAACGCCAATCCAAGCCCAAAAGCCCAGAGGAATGCTGCTCCGGCACCAATAGCCTGTACACCTAACTGCTTCAGGCCACCGCCATAAAAAAGACCGCTGTCCATATTGAACAAGCCTACCGACAATGTCCCCCATAATCCACAAACACCATGTACACTGACTGCGCCGACGGGGTCATCGATTTTTAATTTGTTGTCGATGAAAAGTACGCTTAGTACAACTAAAATCCCGCCTATGGTTCCAATCACGATTGCTCCTATCGGCGAGACGCCATCGCAGGGTGCAGTTATAGAAACGAGACCGGCAAGTGCGCCATTGAGTGCCATCGAGGCATCGGGCTTCTTCATTATCATCCACGAAACAATCATAGCAACAATGGCACCAGCCGCTGCGGCTAAATTTGTTGTTACGGCGATATAACCAATCGAGCCATCTCCGGTTGTCGTACTGCCCGGATTAAATCCGAACCACCCAAACCACAGAATGAATACTCCCAGTGCTGCCAAAGGTATATTATGACCCAGGATTGCTTTTGGCTTGCCATCGGGACCATATTTGCCGAGACGGGATCCTAACATGATTGCACCGGCCAAAGCAAGCCATCCACCTATTGAGTGTACAACTGTTGAGCCTGCAAAATCTAAAAATCCTAAATTTTCAAGCCATCCGCCTCCGTCGAGCAGGCCGCCCCATGCCCAGGAACCGAAAATCGGATAAATAAATAGTGTTATGAAAAAACTGTATGCCAGATATCCGACAAACTTTGTTCTCTCAGCCATAGCACCGGAAACAATCGTTGCTGCTGTGGCGGCAAAGACCGTTTGGAATATAAGAAACGTCCAGTTCCAGTCGGAACCGGGTTCAACGCCACTCATGCCGAAAAGTGTCGTACCAAATAAGCCATTGCTTTTTCCGAACATCAGGCCAAAACCGATAAGAAAGAACGCTATTGTTCCTACGGAAAAGTCCATCAGATTTTTCATAAGAATATTTACGGCGTTTTTGGCCCGTGTAAAACCCGCTTCGACCATAGCAAAACCAGCCTGCATAAAGAACACTAAAAATGCCGCCACACAGGTCCAGACAATATTGATGTTCAATTGTACCTCTTCCTTAACAGCATCAACAGGCGATATCGCACCATCTGAAACCTCGGCTGCGAATATCGGTTCGCATAAACCAATTGTCAGTAATAATATAAGGTAAATCACTGTAGTTCTCATTTTTCTATCCTTAAATCTCAGTAAATGTCTTAAAATTTCTTAGTTATACCTATACCGACAAAGAAGAAGTCACTGTCCGTTCCATAGGTATCTGTATCGCGCAAGTCATCGCTCAACAGCGTAACGTAGTTCAGGCTCGGTGTAATCGTTAATCCCTCTATCTCGAAGGGAAATGAGACTGACAGCACTAAATCGTTTATCTTGCTTTGATTGGTACCCCAGTAATACTTATCGTACGAAGCGCTGCCCCAGCCGAGCGTAGCGCCGATGTCCATTGCTACTGGAACGTCAGGGCTTAATTCAAAGACCTGTTCTACACTATGTCCTATCCCCAAAGATACATATGTGCCATCAACCTCATCAATGTCATGGTAAGCTGTAATAGACGGACTTGCCGGCAAATCAAAATTCAGTCCCAGATAGGCTTCTAAGGTATCTGGAAGCCTTGTTCCATTGGCGTAACTTCCTGGAAAATCATAGTAGATTAATCCGACCGAGTAGCCGACTCCCTCCAGATCCGACAGGTCATCCGACCAATCCAGATAGTAGTCCATTTCCAGAAAATCACCATTTCTGTCATTATAGTTGGTCAGGTCAAGATTGCCCCAGATCCCTGCGGTGAAGTTTCCGTAAGTGGTACTTACGCCCGGCTGGAAAACTATATCATCATTAAGCAGCTGGCCACGCCAAATATACTTGCTGGCGAAGTCGGTCGTAAGTTCAAATCCCATTTCGTCCTCGGCGAAAACCATCCCGCTGCTAAATACCACCATACTCAATACTACCAAAAACCACTTTGTCTGTTTCATTGTTCTAAGTCTCCATTTCTTTAATTTTGAATACTATTTTCAGTTTCTAAATACTTTCACACGACTTCGAACATATTGATTTTATAATGCAATAGGTGTGCCAGATAAAAAATATATTGAGAAATTAGATATAACTCTTTATGATTAAATGGTTTAGGTGGCAGGTTGTAGTGTGTCGTAAGGTGAAAGTATAGTGACGAATATGTGTCTTTACGTTCTAAGTACTACAAAATTGTAGCAATGGCTTGATAGGATGTATTTCCGATTATCTTATATTGCCCGGCTTATTCTGTATTTTGTCTGGTCATCATGATATACTTCTTCCTGCAAA
>JAVVFI010000546.1:0-2629 GCA_032250555.1 Sedimentisphaerales bacterium | reverse complement strand
GAAGGAAAATGTAATACTCGGTCACCTGATACCGGCAGGTACAGCTTTCAAGCCGTATTTGAATATAAAAGTTAAGCACCTTGTGGAAGCTCCGCTGCCGAAGGAGTTTGAAGAAGCCAAGGAACTCAAGGAAGCCAAAGAGGCCGAGGCGAAGGCCGATGCCGCCGTCAGGGAAGCATTGGGAATCAATTAGTTTCGATAATGAAAATACGAAAGGCTATAAAAGCATTATGCCAACAATAAATCAGTTAGTTAGAAATCCTCGGTCGAAATCGAAGGGCCATAAACGAGTATCTGATATCAAGGGTTCACCGCAGAAAAAAGGTGTGTGCCTTATTGTGAGAACACAAACACCTAAGAAGCCGAATTCCGCTTTGCGAAAAATCGCTCGTGTTCGTCTGACCAACGGTAAGGAAGTTACAGCTTATATACCGGGTATTGACCACAATCTTCAGGAGCACAGTACGGTTGTAGTTCGGGGCGGCCGAGTCAGGGACCTTCCTGGTGTGCGGTATCATATCGTTCGTGGTGTTCTTGACTGTGCCGGTGTGGCCAATCGAAAACAAGGTAGAAGTAAATATGGAGCAAAAAAGACGAAATAAGCTGGTTAAATATATAAGTAGTAATAAGTTACCAATATTGAGGAAAAGTAATGTCTAAAAAGTTTACGGCTTCAAGTCAACAGTTAAAACCTGATGCTAAATATAATAGCAAGCTGGTTTCCAAGTTTGTGAACTGTTTGATGTTGGACGGCAAAAAAAGCACAGCGCAGCAGGTATTTTATGATGCTATGGATATCATCGGTAAAAATGTCAAGGATGCTGAGGTTCTTGAGGTCTTTGAGAAGGCGATAAACAATGTAAAGCCGTTACTCGAAGTTCGCAGCAAGCGTATCGGTGGAGCCAGTTATCAGGTCCCGATGCAGGTAAGCTCCAAACGACAGCAATCACTTGCGTTCAGGTGGATATTGGCTTCAGCCAGAGGCAAAAAGGGCAAACCTATGTGCCAGCGACTGGCTTCTGAATTAATAGACGCATATAATGAACATGGTACGGCAATGACGACCCGGGAGAATATTCACAGAATGGCCGAGGCGAATAAGGCCTTTGCCCACTTTGCCTGGTAACAAGCTTTGTTTGTAACTGCCACGGAATTTTATGAAAATAACCGTGGCAGTTTTTTTATAAACTGCTCGAGTTACGGCTTACGAAAGACGAAATTTTAGTTATGTCCAGTAATTTGGAAAAACTACGCAATATTGGTATTATGGCTCATATCGATGCCGGTAAAACAACGGTTACCGAGCGTATTCTTTTCTATGCGGGCAAAACCTACAAAATGGGAGAGGTCCATAATGGTACTGCCGTTATGGACTTTATGGAAGAAGAGCAAAAAAGAGGTATTACAATCACCTCAGCGGCGACAAAATGCCCCTGGAAGGATTATGAAATTAATCTTATCGATACACCTGGTCATATTGACTTTACCGCAGAAGTCGAAAGGTCGTTACGTATTCTCGATGGCGCTATAGCTGTCTTTGACGGCAGTGAAGGTGTTCAAGCTCAGAGTGAAACCGTCTGGAGGCAGGGACAAAAATACGACCTGCCCTGTTTTTGCTTTGTGAATAAAATGGACAAAGTTGGCGCCGATTTCGAGATGACGATTGATAGTATTCGAGATAAACTCCTTGCAAATCCGATTTTAGTGCAGATTCCAATTGGCGCAGAGGACACATTTGCCGGCGTGATCGACCTGATAAAGATGCAGGCTGTTTTCTATAAGGCTGAAAAGATGGGGGCGACCTTCGAAGAAACGGAAATTCCCGCCGAGTTTATAAAGACTGCTCAGCAGCAAAGAAAACAGATGATTGAGCTTGCAGCTGAATATGATGATGAGCTGATGGACTGCTATGTTCACGATAAGCCCATCGATATTACGATGATTAACAGGGCGATCAGAAAAGGAACCCTGAGTAACAAGCTTCATCCGGTGTTTGTTGGCTCTGCGTTGAAGTATATTGGTGTGCAAAGGCTGCTTGACGGTGTTCTGGCATATTTGCCTTCCCCTTTGGATAAACCTGTTTTGACCGGACACAAACCTAATGATGAAGAGAAAAAAATAACGATTAAGTGCGATCCCAATGGCAGTTTGGTTGCGCTGGCGTTTAAGATTACCAGTGATGTACATGGCGATTTGTATTTTTTAAGGATTTATCAGGGCAAACTAAAATCCAGCAGCAGAGTTTTGAATACGAATCGTAATCGCCGGGAGAATGTTACGAGAATATTCGAAATGCATGCCAATGAACGGAAAATTCTGGATTCAGCCAGTGCAGGCGATATTGTTGCAGTTGTTGGACTGAAACAGACACTTACAGGTGATACAATTTGTGATCCCAAGAAACCGGTTGCCCTTCCGAGTATTTCATTTCCCCAAACGGTTATTAATATGTCGATAGAGCCAAGAACGACTGCAGAAAAAGCAAAATTGGCCGATGCCCTGGCAGATTTAAAGCGTGAAGATCCGACTTTTGAATGCAAAACAGACAGTGAGACGGGTCAGACAATAATCAGTGGAATGGGTGAATTACACCTGGAGATACTTCAGCATAAGCTGATAAGGGACATAG
>JAVVFI010000545.1:0-2646 GCA_032250555.1 Sedimentisphaerales bacterium | reverse complement strand
TCAAACCCAAAACAAAGCCAATTTAACCCAAAACAAACCCAATTTAAGCCAAAACAAACCCAATTCAAACCCAATTTATCGCGGCGTAGCCTTGAGCGAAGCCGGATCAAAGCCAATCTTGCCGCCAGGAAGCCTGCGATAAAACTCCTGAGCTTGAGCATTTTTCGATTTACTTTCGACGCCTCAAAATGTATAATATTACCTAAGATGTTAAGCTGTAATTTCCAAAAAGTACTGCCGTTGTTATCGTACTTTGCTGTCTGCCTCTTCACCGGCTGTGCCTTCAACCCGATAACAGGCCAACAGGAGTTGATGCTCTTTCCCGAAAAGCAGGACCTCGAAATCGGCCAGCATTATGCCCCTGAAATAGAAAAGGAATTAGGCGGAAAAATCAAAGATGAAGACCTTCAGAACTATATCGACAGCGTGGGCCAGAAAATCGCCCGCATCAGTCACCGGCCAAACTGGGAATATCACTACGTCGCCGTTAACGACAAATCGATTAACGCCTCAGCCCTGCCCGGCGGATATATCTTCATAACTAAGGGAATGCTCGAAAAACTTCACTCCGAATCACAGTTAGCCGCGATTCTGGCCCACGAAACCGCCCACGTCGTCGCACGTGACACATCCAACGCCATAAGCAATCAAATCGGAATCGGTCTCTTACTCGCCGTTGCTTCTTCCAGCCAGGGTTCCGGAGCTGTCATGACCGCCGCGGAACTCTCACGCAGAATAATCGGCCTCAGATACAGCAGGCAGGATGAACGCGAAGCTGACATTGCCGGCCTCGACTACATGGTCGTTGCAGGATACGATCCTTATGGAATCATCGAAACTATGCAGATGCTCGAAGAGCAGCGAAAAGAAAAAGTGGTCGAATTCCTCTCAAGCCACCCTCCCCCTGCAAATAGAATTGCTTATCTGTCCCAAAGAATCGAAACAATGTACCAGGACATAAATAACTTGAATATCGGAAACCAGCAATACAGCAAAGACGTCCTCGACCGGTTGGCCACCCAGGACCAGATACCTGATAACAAATAAAAAAGCCCAATCCAATTCAGGATTAAGCTTTATAAAATTACTCGTTAATCTTTACAATATCAAAATATGATCTGCACGCCGGACGAAAATACAGAACAGACAAAATCTTTATCACCCGTTCGCCGGTCTCTAACGTGCGATTATATCGCACGTTATCCTCCGGACATTTCTTTCTTTCTTTTGTTCCGTAGCTCTTCCGTCGCGCTCTGCATACATTTCGGACAGCGATCAGGGAAATCGTTCGGAACTGCACCGCTAAAGAAAACAGCCCCGCAAGCTTCATTTTGACATTTTTCGGCCTTGTAAACGCTCGGCTCACCGCACTTTTCGCAAGGTATCCCAGGTGCAGGCCCCATAGGATTGGCGTTAGCAGTTTGAAACTTAAAGTAGTCCTTCCGACCCATTTCATACTCGGCATTACAGCTCTTATTTCTGCACTTGACCCAGGTCATTTCATCGTCCGGAATGTCCTCGATCCCGCCGCTGCCGCTGCCTCCTCTAAAAAATACCGCGCCAGCCACACCAAGGCATACGACAATAACGAGGATCATAACCAATTTTTTCTTACTCTCTTCCATATCAGTTTCTCCAAAACAATCAAACTAACAATGCATTATCAAGTTCACATCAACAAACTATTATTAATTGCATTACTTGTCAAATGCATTTTCAATTATTTGCCGGTATCTCAAACAGCATATCGCCCGTAAGCCCCGGCGCCATCTGCAGCACCTTGGCCGGTTCCTCCGGAAAACCCGTCCGTGCCGAAAGATAAGCCGATTCGATAACCGCCATATCCTGAAGATTCTCACCGCCGCTGCTGCACAGCTTGTTTGTATTCGGCGACAATATACTCATAGCAAAATTTTTCAGTTGTTCTCTCATACAAAAATATTCATCATCGGCGTATTCAAGCACCTCAACCGGCTGTCCGAAACCGTCACAAAGCGTCACTTTGTTGTCACTGACCGTTAAAATTGCATCCTTCCCATAAAGCTTTATATTTTCCTCTTTTGGACCGGTCCCGGCGCGGCGCGACGCCACAAGATTGGCGGTAAATACATCACTGAATTTCATCGTTACGACCGAAGTATCTTCCGTGAGATACAGCCGCTGCTGCTTGTCCTGAGCATTGTTCGTGCCAAGCGAATAAACCTGCTGAGGCAATCCGAAATTATTGACCATCTGGTCAATCATCCAGTAACAGTTATGCAGCAGGACTCCCCCACCGGCCAGTTTCGGATCGGTCTGCCAGCCGGGATAAGAGCCATCGCCAACGATGCAAAAAGCAGTCATCAGAAAAACCTGTTCTATCCTGCCCTGCTTCAGAAAATCTCTCAAAGCAATAAAGCTCCGGCCAAAACGCCTCGGATTTCCAACAGCAAACTTAATATCCTGCTCTTCACTGAGCCTTACAAACTCTACAGCTTCTTCAAAATCTCTCGCTGCCGGAGCCAGTTTGAAAATATTAAACTTCTTTTTCATCGCCATCCGGACATATTCATCGCAGCTATGAATACCCGCAGCAACCAGCAGGCAATCAAGCTGATTCTGGATAATCAACTGCCGGTAATCATCGTAGGCGGTGCATTGGTACTG
>JAVVFI010000544.1:0-2646 GCA_032250555.1 Sedimentisphaerales bacterium | reverse complement strand
GTTCTTCCGGAAACATTTTAAAATATAAAGACGGGGAGTTCTAATGGAAAGGCGTGATTTCTTAAAAAAAACAGTAGGGATTGGAGCGGTATCCTTTATAACAACAAAACTCATTAATGCAGGACAGTCAGCTTCTGAAAAAAGGAAACCTGGATTGTCCGGAAAAAAACTCTACTGGGGTGACGTTCACAATCATAATGCAGTCGGCTATGCGAAAGGATCTTTGGAGCGTGCTTATGATATCGCCCGCAGCCATCTTGACTTTTTCTGTTTCACCGGACACTCGCAATGGCACGATATGCCTAAGATGCCGCAAGACAAACATCTAAAATGGGTGCATGGTTTCGAAGTAATGAAGAATAATTGGGAAAAAGTGAAACGGCTTGCCAATCAATACTATGAACCCGGCAAATTCGTACCGTTTATTGGATATGAATGGCACTCCAGTTCATTCGGCGATGTTTGTATCATTTTTCCGGGTTCGGAATCGGAGCTTGTTTATATAAATGACATCAGAGAATTTCAAAAGTTCGCCCGAGACCGCAGCGCCATATTAATCCCTCACCATCCTTCTTATAAGCAGGGATGGCGGGGACAGAATTGGAGTGTATTTGACAGCACAGTTTCACCGGTTGTGGAAATTTTTTCTGAACATGGTAACGCCGAATCAGATCGAGGCCCGTATCGGTACATTCGGCACAGCATGGGAGGGCAAGACACTCAGAACACTCTGCAATGGCTTTGGCAACAAGGTGTCCAAGTTGGTGTAGTTGCAAGCACTGACGATCATCTTGGATATCCGGGTGCTTACGGTGAGGGGCTTGTCGGTGTGTATGCTGATACGTTAACACGCGAATCCATCATGGAAGCTTTTAAGGCGCGGCGAACCTACGGAGTCAGCGGCGACCGTATTGAACTCGATTTTCGCCTTAACGGCCACTGGATGGGTGAAACAATTCCCGCGACACATTCCCGCAAGATCCAAGTAAAAGTAAAAGGCCGGGACATTATTGACCGTGTCGAGGTACTCCGCAATAATAAGGTTATTTATCGTAATCATCCTGTCGATAACAAAATTCGGCCATCAAGATGGAAGAGACCGGTTTTTTGCCGTATCGAATTCGGCTGGGGACCTTGGGGAGATTTGAACATGGCTCGAATTTGTGACTGGCAATTCAAGATTAACGTGAGTGATGGAAAGATTATTTCAGTATCCCCCTGCTTTCAATCGGGTCCTTTTGATGAGCAGCGGCGCAACAAAATCAGATATGTCGATGATAAAAGTTGTGAAGTAATCTCTTATACTTCACGAATGCAGGCTTACGAAGAAAAGGCAACTAACAGCATAATTTTGGAAATTCTGGGTTCACCAAAAACCAAACTAACGATAGGAATAACTCAGCCTGCCCAAATGACCGTAACAAAATCCATGGAACAATTAGCAGAGTCCAGTGACATTACTTTAACCGGACCTTTTACAGCAGAATCTATGATGCTGCACCGGATTGCTTTTTCTGAAAACTATCGAACCGAATTCGAACTTACCGATAAACAACGAACAAAGAAAACCGATTGGTATTATATACGGGTAGTACAAAGCAATGGCTCTGTTGCCTGGTCAAGTCCAATATGGGTCAAAGGCGGTTCCTGATGTTATGGCTCAAGAACGGCTGTTTGTTTATGCTCTTCTTAACGGATTAGTTTCTCACAGCTCTTTTATAAAGATGTTCTTAAACTGCAGGAGGCTGGGCGGACTATTCCATTTTCCGTTAGTTTTGCTGCCATGGTGCTGTAGAGCTAAGGGGCCTACGGCTGGAATACCGGGCAGTTGAGCTTTCTTTATGACTGTTTTACCATTTAAGACGACTGTTACCCGGTCACCGCGCATTGTTATCTCGAAGCGGTTCCACTGACCGACTGGATTGTCGGCCTGTGTTCGAGGAGTCACGCCGGCACGAACTTCCGGTGGTTGTTTGGCGTCCATTCGGTATCCGTAGAATTCACCGGATCCGATAGGCCAGCACCAGATGTTAACCTGGCTTTTACCGACACCACGAAGATAAATCCCTGAATCGGAATCGGGAAATAACATCTGTATTTCCTTGCCATTTATGTCCCGTGCGTGGGTACCATCAGGCAGAATATACGGAACGCGTGGATTTATATACGGTGTTTCCTTGATTCTCCAGTCAACTCGCAATACGAAATCACGGAACTGTCCGGTCGTCCACAAACTCTTGTCTCCTTTGGCCTCGCTTTCGGCATCGTAGTCGATAACTCCATCAACCACTTTCCAGTGTCCGCCATCGCCTTCGGGCACTTTCCAGCCGGTGAAGTCGCGTCCGTTGAACAGCGAAGTGAATCCCTGAGGTGCTTTGTTATCCACTTCCTTCCTCGGCTTTGCAGAACGACGCTGCCGAGCCACGGCCTTCATTGAAGGGGATACCTGCAGAAGCATTCCCACAAAAATCATCCATACTATAAATCTTGTTGATTTCATTTTTACCTCCTAAAATCTTTCACTAAATATTCCGATACATTTTGTTTTCGAACTCAACTGAATTATAACACACCAACATTATGCCCAACTCTACTATTACCGTCAATAAGAGAATATTATAATCGGGTAGGAGGCGGGATTACTCC
>JAVVFI010000543.1:0-2650 GCA_032250555.1 Sedimentisphaerales bacterium | reverse complement strand
GGCTCAAGGGCGATAAAAATAGTTTTTATTGACACTGAAAATATGCAGGTCATAGCAAAAGGCCTCACTGACCAGGGTGTTGCTCAGGATAAACTCACATTACAGCTTTACGAAAACATTTTGAATGATAACTCAATCGAAAGAAAAGATGTGGCTGCGGTGGTGGCAACGGGCTATGGCAGAGCCGCTGTCAGCATCGCTGATACGACGATAACAGAAATTACCTGTCACGCCGCAGGAGTATGCCGGCTCATGCCGGAGGCAAAGACAGTTATTGATATCGGCGGCCAGGACAGTAAGCTTCTGCGTCTGGATGGTGGTGGAAAAGTACGCGATTTTGCTATGAACGACCGTTGTGCTGCTGGCACCGGCCGATTTCTCGAAGTTGTTGCCCAGCGTCTCGGCGTTGAGCTTGATTCGCTTGGTAATCTGGCCGCGGAAAGTCACAGTCCTGCCGCTATAAGCAGTATGTGTGTTGTGTTCGCAGAGACGGAAATCACCGGCCTGCTCGCCGACGGCAAGGCTATGGAGGACATCGTCGCGGGAGTCCAGGCGGCGATTGCCAACCGTATCGTTTCAATGGCCGGGCGCAACATTGATTCTCCGGTTATCTTCACCGGTGGTGTCGCTATGGTTTCCGGAATGGAAGCGGCTCTGGAATCTGCTCTTGAAAAAAGTATCACCGTTTCGCCCGACCCCCAGATGACCGGCGCGCTCGGAGCGGCGATTCTGGCATCGAGGCGATTCGCCAAAGAAAAGACATAAAAGACCCAGGCCCGCTTCGCTTGTGTTAAAAGGATACGAAGGGTATAATCTTTTGGGAAATATTACTTAATAGAGGATATAAACGATGATAAATATGGAAAGACGAAAACGTGTTATGCAGCGTTCCATAAAGCTCGGCCACTGCATTTGCGATCCAAAGAAACCATGTCCCTGTGACATTTTCAAGGAAAAGAATATATGTTTATGTGCCGGAGAACGGCTTGAGAGCCCGACAGGGCCGATTGAATTAACAAAACTCGTGGAAAAGGCCGGCTGTGCTTCAAAGATAGACCAGGCGTTTTTGAAACAGGTACTGAAAGACTTGCCCGAGGTTGACGATCCTCGTGTACTGGTCGGGATCCCAGCCGGGGATGATGCCGGTATTTATGATATGGGCGATGGCAGGGCACTGGTTCAAACGGTTGATGTCTTTACGCCTTCGGTAGATGACCCGTATATGTTTGGGCAGGTGGCCGCCGCTAATTCTGTAAGTGACATCTACGCAATGGGCGGTACACCCATGACAGCCGTTTCGGTGCTCGGCTTTCCCGTTCGCAAAGTTCCCGATAGAGCGATGAATGAAATTCTCTCCGGCGGCATAGACAAGATGAACGAGGCCGGAGCGGCGATTATCGGAGGCCACAGCATCAACGACAGTGAAATAAAAGCCGGCTTTGCCGTAACAGGAATTATCGATAAGGACAAGATAGTAACCAACGCCAATGCGCAAAAGGGCGATGTGCTCATTCTGACCAAACCGTTAGGTACGGGTATCGTGGCCTTCACTTCACAAATCGGCCGCGCCGATAATCCTGAAAGCGTTAAGGCATCTGCCCTTTCAATGACAACGCTCAATAAAACCGCATCGCAGTTAATGGTCAAATTCGGCGCGCACGCCTGCACCGATGTTACCGGCTTTTCTCTCTGTGGACATCTCTCGGAAATGGCCCTATCGAGCGGTGTCGATGTTGAGGTAATCTGGGACAAAATCCCGCTCTTCCCCGGCGTGCTCGAATATGCCGCCGCTGGAATATTACCCGGAGCTATCGAGCGAAACAAGGAATCCTGTTCAAAGAGTATTATCCCCGTCGAGTCACTCCCTCAGGAGATGGTTGATATATGTTATGATGCCCAGACCTCCGGCGGCCTGCTCATAGCTATTGCTCAGAAGGATGCCGACGATTTCCTGAAGGCCCTGCACGATGAAGGCGTTCTCGCCGCTGCTATCATCGGCAAAGTTTCTGCAAAAGGCTCAGGCCTTGTTCATATAACAACCGACGGCAGCCGAAAAATACCTTCGCCCCTGCCCGGCAAACCTGCTGAACAACCAGCAGAGATCGAACAGAAGCTGCAAGAGCCTTCTTCGACTGAGCCGAAAACTAGAGAAGTCCCCTGTTGTGCCGATGCCGTAAGCACTGCCGGTCCTGCTAAAGCTGGAAACTCGGATATAGCTGACATTAAAACCAAATTCATAGATTTCCTCGGCTCGGCCAGTGCCCCGCACGGCCTGGATGCATATACAAAGCAGGCGATGTCTATTGCCCTTTCGGTTGCGCTGCGGTGTGAACCGTGCCTTAAAATGCACCTCAAAAAAGCAAAGGAAAAAGGCTTCACTCAGGACGAAATCGACGAGGCCGCCTGGATGGGCATAAGCTTCGGCGGCTCTCCAACAATGGTCTTTTACGAACAACTTAAGAATTCCTGACGCTTATGATACGATGCATGGCAGCTCTCTTAAAACAATAATTAAGAGTAGTTTCTTGACTTCTGCGGTCTTTTGTTTTAAAATATACGGCAGACAGATGGGGTGTATTTTGGAAATAGACGAAAAATCGATGGTGCTGTTATGAATAGAGTATATACGGCTGTCACTAAGCAGGACAAT
>JAVVFI010000542.1:0-2654 GCA_032250555.1 Sedimentisphaerales bacterium | reverse complement strand
AAAACTCCTCCGTTGAAAAAGAATTTATGAGTGCGGTCAGCAAAAAGCAGCCTGTACTCGGCATTATCTTTAAGGGATTGGTGCGGCACCCCAGCCTGCGAGAAATTATTATTCAAAGCATTCTTGTTGAGCGGTGAACGTCCCAGATTGTTCCCGATGGTATTTTCATAGTCCCAGCAGTAAAACTTAAAACCAGTACTGTCATCCGACCGGTCACGCCCGGCCCACCAGTTCTTCCATGGCCAGTCCCAGTTGCCACCCCAGAGGTTAACTATCAAATAATCAATATAGTTCGTAACATCGAGCAGATTCGGATAGGACGAATTCGGCGTACCATCCGGTTTCTTACCTTGGAGTTCCTGATATACCTCATTAGAGTTCGCAGCCTGTCGGCACTTCGCAATCATCTGGTTCCATGCCGTCATGTCCCCTTCGTTAGCCGAGTTATCGTGAATTGCGTCCCAGTTGTCCATTTCCCCTCCATAGTAGCTGGCCGAAAAGGCATTGTCCGGCCGTTCAACCGGATTATACAGCCCCCAGTAAATACCATTTATATACAGATGCACAAACATTCCATGCGCACCGGCATTGCCCGTTGCCCGCTGCAGCTCGCGCCCGAACTCATCCCGCGTGTACTGTTCCGTATACCTGGCATCACTCCACGAATAGCCGTCGTTAGCGCCTGCCCGAAGAACAATCGTATCAAAGCTATCAGCCGTATCCTCACCAAATAACGGATACTCCAGCTTCGTCGGTCCGTAAATCCCCTTGAACAACAGACGGAAAGAATGCTTCTTTGTTCCATTGTGTGACCGAAACCATCCACCCTGAATACGAATCCCGCAGCTAATCTGAAAACCCTCCTTACCATTAGGATAAAAGAGTTCCACCGATGCCGGGCGTTCCCAGTTGATTCCATGACTGGTAGAGTGTGTATAGATTCCATTGTTCCCGAACATATCGTCTATGTTCATCGATATCGACATTGTAGGAAGTGACTTCAGGTCATCTCGAATCGTTCTTGCATAGATACCATCGAACAAATCCTCTCTGCCCTGCCCGATTACATCTTGGTCCATTCCATAGTCGGGACTCGTCCCACCCCATGAACTTGGGAAACCTGCTTCAAGCGTCACCTGACGGTCCTGAACAATCACATCGTCGAGAAAAATATAAGTCTGGGCACCCCCATCAGTCGTCTTCCAGCCCGGCTTCACCGCCTTGGCCCGCAAGCAGGTGGTCTTATCGATAGCAATAGGATTAGTATAAACCATCCCCCCTGTAATCCACCTGTCGCGTTCAGCTTGATAATAATATGGATCGCTCCCATCAAACGTGTAATAGATTACAGCTTCCTCTGTTTCGGTCGCCATCGTGACAAAAATCGGTGCATCATAAAAACCCCGCTCGTGGCTGAATTCCACTTCTTCGATTTCACCCAGAAAGATAGTTTTATTTTGCTTTCCCGGACGGGGAAAACCAAAGAAATACCAGCCGTCGTTTGCGTCGGGATACCGGCCATAAGAAACATCGACTGTCTGCTCATCAAATACAACACTGTCAATCAAAGTACTGCCGTCTCTGTCGAACAGGCCGATCTCCTCACCGCTCGCACTAAGCTTGAAATTCGCATGAAGCCCGCTATCGGTAATATCATTGTCCGCCCATACCAACAGATACCCTCCGGCCCCGATGGTAGTCACCCCAGGTTTCTCATCTGGAATTCTCCACTTGGTCGCTGCGGACAGGTCGTCCGTAAGATACAATCCCCCGATATCAATAGCATCATTTCCAAAATTGTGGATTTCAATCCAGTCCTCATATTGCCCCTGCGGGTCCCGGATATCACTGCCGTTTGACGCCATGAACTCATTGATTACCAAAGGCACTTCTACGCTATAGACCTCTTCAACCGGAAGAAAACCTGTAACAAATAAGATCAGCGCCAGGATAAGCAGCAGACTTGTAATATTACAGCTTCTAAGTATTGTGAATCCCCTTCCTCTTCTAATCTACGGCATTTCGGTATCGTTAGACCTTGAGTCCCCAGTGAGGACGTAAGTAAATAAAACTACTATTTTATTATAGCAGAAATCAAACAACGAATCAAGCCCGGAACCACCACACATTGAGAACGCACATACCCTAAAGTAAGGAATAAATAACAATTAATTCTCCCCCTGCTGTGGTTCTCAGCGTCGGTCTGACCTGCCATTTTTCAATGCACGTCAAGACCATAGAACCTTCTTCTATTTTGTCGCCCCAACTACCTTTATCGGGACCGCCGGAAGGATGCCCATCGAATAACGCCGTTTCTCCTTCGAGAGCGTACCGTCTTTCTGTTTGGGCCTATACTCCCTGAAAGCCTCCACTATCAGATTGTCCGCAAAACCGCTCTGCAAAACATTCTTCTCTGCCTTCAACTGGAACCTCAGGCCATCTTTCATAACACCAACCTTACCGATGGTTACTCCTTCAGGCGGCTTACGCAGCTCAAGCTTCATTTCCTTCAAGGCCGCCCCTCTCCGCGTTTTTATCCTCACTTCAGCCGAGCCGCCGGCTGGAATCCGAATGGGGCTGTCGCCGACAATTTCAACAGAAGGTGCACGCCACTTGGCCTTCTGTACCAATACTATGAATTCCTTCGCAGGTAC
>JAVVFI010000541.1:0-2672 GCA_032250555.1 Sedimentisphaerales bacterium | reverse complement strand
TAGCCTCTGTCGGGAACCTTGCTGCTTTTTTCCAGGGCTCTGTTGCTTACCGCAGCCACAGCCAGGCCCGGCGGGATCGCAAACGCCTTCTGAACAGAGGCGAATGTAACGTCCCAGCCAAGCTCGTCGAAATGCAAAGGTAGCCCAACCATCGCACTAACAGCATCGACGAAGACAAGAACATCCGGATATTTTTCCTTCATCATTTTGCTGATATTATAGACCGGATTTGTAAGGCCCGTGCTCGTTTCGTTATAAACCAGGGTAATAGCTGCGTACTTACCGGTAGCGAGTTTCTCATCAATCATCTCTGGCAAAGTAGGTGTACCCCATTCGACTTTAAGCTCATCTACGTTTTTGCCGCAGCTCTTGGCCACTCCTGCCCATTTATCGCTGAAGGCTCCGCAGCAGGTGGCCAGCACAGTTTCATCTGGACCAACACAATTGCGGATTGCGGCTTCCCAAATACCCGAGGCCGAGGAAGTGGAAAGAAAAATATTCTGGTCGGTAAAGAGGACTTTTTTAAGCATATCGACTGTTTCGCTGTGCAGTTGAGAATACTCTTTGCCCCGATGTCCAAGCGTCGGCCTTGCGAGTTGCTGCAGCACGTCTTCGTTGACCTTTACAGGTCCAGGAATGAATAATCTTGGTGGATTTTTCCAATCTGCCATATCATCTACTCTCTTCTTTCTGTTATTCCCGCTCCGCATCGAAAATGCTGGATAAACTCCGGCGGGAAATTTTACTGTTTTTGTTAGTGAGTCCCTGCCTTCGCAGGGATGACGTTTTAATTTATATTACAATTTTTGAATCGTTAAGCCTGTAAATATTTTCGGATAAAAGTAAGTTGATTTCTGAGGCATTCTTTCCCCTGCTTCCGTAACCTGCTTTAGCTGCTGCATTTTTACAGGGTTCATAAAAAAGGCCGCTTGTTTGTTCCCTGCATCAACCTGAGAGATTGACTCATCGATTGCATTGGGGGTATCTTTCACATATTGAAGATTTTCACCTTTGGCTAACCTTTCTTCGTCGATACCCAGTATTTTTTCAAGGATAAGTTTATGAAGAATAGATACATCTAATCTCCTCCATGCCGGGCTCATATCAGGTACTACCGGATCCATCGCCTGCTTGTCTCTCAGGACAGCAACATAAAAAGCATTGTTTGAGCCGTAGATACCAAATGCGTTTTTATCTTTGTCGAATCCGGCCTTCATCTGCTCAAGCATCCTTTGCCGTGCATCTATTTTGCTCTCAGGAGAATCAAACTTAAACTCGGTAAGCTCGAAGTTTTCTTCAAGTTCTGTAATAAGTTTTTCAAAACTGAAGTTTTCGAGATTGCCTGCAAGCCTGTGCGTGGCTAAAACTATAAGCCCTTCATGTGAAATATTGGCAAATGCGAGCATTTGATACTTTGCTGTCGGATGGTCGCTTTCTTTGGAATAAGCCAAACCTGTCGTATAACGATGATGTCCGTCAGCGATGACACAGCTTTTATCGTTCATCATTTTCACAATTTGCTGGATATCTTCTTCGGCGGTTATTGCAAAAAGACGATGACGTACATTTTGATCGTCAACAAAGTCAATAAGCGGCTCAGTTGTAGCTGCATGCTCTATGATTGTGTCTGCGATTTTGTGTTCGTCCTCATAGAGCATAAAAACCAGGCCGAAATCCGCTGTTGTTGCTTTTTTGAGGCTGAGTCTGTCGAGCATGGGCTTTTTAAGGATTTGTTCATGGGGTCTGACTACTTCTCCGAATTCTTCGAGCCTGGCCGCAGCTATAAAGGCCAGACGCTGAAATTGTATTCCCCCCAGTTCGAAGTCCTGGACATAACCATAGATAGTCTCAGCGGCATCCTCCTTTAATACACCTTGATTTATCCAGTCATAGAGATAACCGGCGGCTCTTGTATATTGGTTATTATCACCGTTATCAGAAGGCTCTGTCTTACCTTTGATTATGCGAACAATATTATGTTCGCTCTTATTATAGAGCTGCTCCTGCTGAACGTCGTTGATAACGTCATAAGGGGGAGCGATACAACTGCCCGGGTCGCCGACAACCGCCTTATCAAACCTAAATGCTTTGAACGGCTTAATTTGCATATTCACTTCTCATATTAGAAATCAGGGTTAATTTACCTCTTTAACACAGCTTGAGATTACAAAAATGTAAATGATACTAAAGAAATGCTGAATTGTCAAATACGAACAGGAGATTTTAAAAAGTGGCTTTGAATAGGGTGCGACCAGATATTCTGGCAGGTCTATGCAGCCCGTTTTCGTACATCCCAGTAGCTTTTCCACGTATTCGACTGCTCCAAAGCAATCAAGGCCATCATTGCATCGGCTCCAGGTCTGTCCCAACGCATTCCGGCACCTTTAAGCCGATACGTCAGAACCTTGCACATCGCTTCGGTAGGACCAGAACCTATCTGCCAGCCCTGCTCGATAAATTTCGGATAATTGCACATCTCAAATCTGCGAGCAATATATCGAATCAGTTTTTTCAGCGACTTTCGCTTGACTTTGCTGCGATACTTTTTGCGTTCATCTATCAATTTGGACAATAACACTGTCGGACCCTCGTGCTTTGCAATATGTAAAATCTCAGAAGCAAACTCTTTAGCTTTGTCACTACCCTGATTAAAGCAAATATTCGCCGCTGCC
>JAVVFI010000540.1:0-2675 GCA_032250555.1 Sedimentisphaerales bacterium | reverse complement strand
GTGGGACATTTGGTTATCGCCAAAAACAAACCCAATTCAAACCCAATAAAGCCAAAAACAAAGCCAATTTAACCCAAAACAAACCCAATTCAAACCCAACTTGTCGCGGCGGAGCCCCCAGGCAAAGCCGGATTTGTAGAAAGGCCGAAAAGGGTGCTTGTTTCAAACGTCTCACTTGCCGCCCGGTATATTGAAAAACTAAACAAAAATGCTCCAAATATTTAAACAATTTGTTAATACAACCCCATTTTTAATCGATAATAGTAATGATTACGCACTATATGGATATAGAGGTACATTTATATGTCAACAATGGAGAAGGTTTCTAATGCGCATTAAATACGCTGTTTCAACGATGGTATTTTGGGGACGCGAACACCCCCTGTCTTTTGAGCAGGAGTGCCAGTTCCTAAAGTCGATGGGTTTCGGCATAGAGCTATGGCCCACTATAAAGGGTCAGAGTGATTGCCGTTTCGAAAAACGTAATTGGACAAGGCTCATTTCAGCTACCAATGATATGCTGGTAGTGATGCGCTCCCGCGGCGACACCCCGACTTTAGAGCAATGGTACGAACAAATCGAATGTGCCAAGCTGCTCGGTGCCAATATTGTAGCCGACATGCAGGATATGGGAATTCCCAATGTTCCGGAACTTAACGGCTGTGATTTTGCTGCCGAAGTGGTGAAAATGGCAGAAGAGAACGATATCACACTATGCGTTGAAACCGGCCGGTTGCCGATGATCAAGCAGATTGGAAAAAGATTCGAATCAGTCCGATATTGCCTGGATATCGGTTTTGCAAATCTGGATCGCGAATTTTCCTTCAAAAAATATGTCGATGATTTGGCACCGAGGATATCACATTTGCATTTAACGGATAATTACGGCCACACGGACGACCATGAGCCGCCAGGCCTGCACGGTGGTATTTCACGTGATAATTGGGATTATCTGCTTAAGACTTTGGACAAGTATGATAATGACATCATCGGATCCTTCGAAATGTGCCCGTGTATGCCCGATGTTATGATACGTCAGGCAAGGGAGTTTTTGTTCGATGAGATGAAATGGCCCAATTCTCCTCAAAAACAACCCAGCTATGTAGACGATGACTATAATCCGATTTAGCTCAAGCTGTCCTATTGGAGCTGCCCCCCTTTTTCGGGAGGTGGATAAGCATATAGGGTACCCATTTTGGGTAGTGTGCAAAATGGGGTCCCTATAAAAAGGCCGGGGACAGGGAATTTCTCGGCCTTTTTTGGATATCTTACACTGTCGTTTTTGTAAAGTGTTATATATAATGAAGATAACAAAAAAAACTTGACAATTTCATAAAAAACTTGTACTCTATATTATATTATTATTTGGCTCACAAACTGTTCTGTTCTTTCGGAGGTATTAGGATATGAAAATCTTTGTTAATATACTGACAATTGCAGTTTTGTTTATTGGCGGTTGCGCTTCAGGGCGTGCAGAAAGTCATTCCAGGGCAGGTTATAATTTTAGTATGTTGGATTCGGTTGCTGTTGTAGCAGTTGAGGGCGCTCTCCAAGGCCAGGCAGCCAAGAATCAGATTGCCGAGTATTTTGAGATGGAACTCCTGAAGAAGGGTTATGCCCCCAAAGAGTGGTCCAATATTGCAGCGGCTCTGGAAGAAAAGGAAGTCCAGGCCGAAGACTTAGGAACTGAGGCGGGTCTTGCTGAGGCCGCGGAAATTATTAATGTTCCTGCAATTCTGATAGTTAATATCCCCCACTTTGGCAATGAAATCTTTATTACTGCAAAGATGGTCGATGTCGCAGATGGCAGTGTTTTATGGATAGGCAGCGGTACAAACAGAACCGGAGGATGGTTAAGTCTTGGAGGTGGTGCCGGTGCAAGTGCAGAAAATGAACTGTTCGGTGGAGTGCTGGGCGGCGCTGCGTCAACTAATGCTTTATCACCTCAGGAATCTGCGCAGGTACAACGGCTGATAAGAAGGATGTGCAAAACTCTGCCGTCGAGGCTCACCACAGAATGGTAAGGTCCGCCGGACTGATACTGAATCTGAGTTAGATTTGAACTTAATTACAAAAGCTGAGGATGAAAAACCATCCTCAGCTTTTTTGTAAGCATATTATTTAAAGCTCATCCACGTTTGCCTGGGGCGTGAAATGATAAATTTTGCAAAGTCCGAAAGCTGGTCGAAATCTATTTTTTCTTATCTTGTTCGTTACCTATGATATAACCACCGCCTGCACCAACTCCAGCTCCGATTACCGTTGATTTCGTATCACCGCCTATGGCCTGGCCTGCAAGGGCGCCAACCCCTGCACCGATAAGGGCGCCGGTTTGGGCATCACTCTCACAGCCGGAAATTAATAACAGACTTAGGCTCACAGTAACCAACAACAAAATTGTTGTCATTTTCTTTGCCATTGATAGCTCCTTTTCTATATAAAAATACTTAAACTGTGTTGATTTTGTTCGGCTATCGCAGCAGAATAACTTTAATTATATCGATTCATTATAATACTGTATAAGAAATAACTACAAGCATGAAAAAAATCTTTGAAATCCGAAAGAATCACGATGCCCGCATACTTGGCGATGAGCATCGCCGCAAGGAGGGACTCCACATCCAGGTTTCCCGCCATTTCGCAGGGGAAGGTGACGGTTGGAAAACCCAAGGACC
>JAVVFI010000053.1:0-18788 GCA_032250555.1 Sedimentisphaerales bacterium | reverse complement strand
GTGCGAGAATCGAATATTCGCTTTTTGTGGTCAGTTTCATGATATACCTCATTTATATATATAGTCTATAGACATTATAGACATTTATTCCGCCAAAGTCAATAAAAAATTTATTTTTTCCTTTTCTTAGCCCTCCTAAGACGTTTAATTTTTTAATTCAAAACATGTATGTAAAAAAACTTGCGCGTTGTTTTTAAACTCTATTGTTACATTTCTATATGTTTGGATGACAAAAAGTTTGTTTTCGGACTTTACAAAAACAATACTCGTGCTTTTTATGTGTGATTCTGCAGGACGTTAGCACTCTCGAAGCTGCCGCCCATTAAATATTGTGAGGTATGAAGTGTATTTCATTTCTTCTTCATTAACGACGGAGTCTCTCTATTTGCGTTTTGAGCTTTTCGTTTTCCTCTCGCAGCTTTGCATTTTGTTCCATAACAGAATCAAAAACGCCTTTTACCTGATTTCTTACGTTCTGTTGTGCTTTCTGCTGCCAATTCTTTCTTTCCTGCATACATTTTTCGAGCAGTTTATCCTGCTTTTCGCTCTCCTTATTGTGCAGATCTTTTAATCTTTCGATTTGCCTGTTGCGCAGCTCTAATTCCTTTTTTAATCTCGTGTTTTCCACCGAAATAAGTCTGCTCATTTTATCGTTAGGGGGTTCCGGCTGCCCACAGCCCGCAATCGAGATAACAGCAACACCAACCGCCAAAACAAATATCTTTTGAACCGCCCTTTTCATACTTGTTATCCTTGTTACATAATTGAACTACTCAAAAAGCACTTTCAATTTTTCTTTATCAGCCATAGCGATTTGGTTCTGGTCTGTCCAGACAGCCAATTCGAGACTATTTCGACAGTGACAGTCATCACAAACAAGTTCCTGTTCGCTTGCCAAAACGGCCTTTACAAGTTCCAGACAATTACCCGTTGCCACCTGAAGATTTCCAAGTATCTCTCTGAGCAGGGTCTGTTTGTTCTTTGTCGCCTCATGGGGCTTCCAGCAATCATAATCACTGGCTAAGGCAATCAGGACGTAACAGATTTGTGCCTCTCTGGCCAGTTTCGCTTCCGGCATAGCAGTCATACCAATTAAATCAGCACCCCAGCTTTGGTGCATAAGCGATTCGGCTCTCGTTGAAAACTGCGGTCCTTCCATGCATACATACGTGCCTTTAGGATGAGTCTTAAAATCTATACCTTTGGCTGTGTCAATAAGTATCTCTCGCGCTCTCCCACAAACCGGCTGAGCCATCTCGCAGTGCACCGCACCAAAATCCCGAAAAAAACTATTTTCCCGCTTAAACGTCTTGTCAATAAACTGATCAACAATAATCAGGTTTCCCGGAGCGATTTCCTCTCGAAGCGACCCAACCGCCCCGCTGCCTATTATCGTATGGACACCGAGTTTCTTAAAAGCGAAAATATTAGCAGCAAATGGCACCTGGCTCGGCGAAAATCTATGCCCCTTACCGTGACGATTTAAAAATGCTACTCGCTTTTGTCCTATCCTGCCGACCATGATTGATGTGCTCGGCCTGCCGAAAGGAGTATTAATATCAAAAAACTCTGCATCAATAATGTGCTCAGCCAGTGCATCGCCTAAGCCGGTACCCCCTATTATTCCAACCAGTTCTTCTGCCATAATCTTTTGCTCCTTTATTCCAATTGCCAGCTATAGTAATTTCTTTCAAGCTCATTTACAATTGTTTTGTTGTCTTAATTCAATAATCACACTACAAATGCATATTACTCGTCACCTGTAACCTTCACCTATGCCCTGACTTCGGCTTGAAACGTATTTTGAACTACAATCTGGAAATGCAATATTACGAAAGCCAAAACAGCAATAGCAAGGGAATAAAATATGCAAAAGCACAGATATATTAAGGCAAACGCTGTAAAAAACTTATCTATAATTAACGAATTATCTTAGCTGTTTTCCACGCAGTCTAAAAATGTCTTGAACAAACTGACTTAGTTGGCATAATAGTGTAGCGTACCTAAAGTAAATCTAATTATTGGAGATTTAGTTATATGGATTTAATCATTACCGTGAAAGAAATTAACGGCCACTGCCCGACATATAAAGTAGGAGATTCCTTTGCCCTTAAGGCAGGCTATCAGCTTGTCAGCGACACCCCTGTCTGCATGCATGGCCTGGCTTCTTTAATGCCTTATTATAATGCCCTGCGTGTGTCTGAACCTTCGCAATGGGGTTTGGATGGAAAAGAAGATAAAACCAAAGCATACATTCACTGCCCCGATCCCTGTGAATACACACGCGGCGGCACAGTAATCTTTGAAATAACTAAAATCAAATAATCTCCAAATCTGTTCAAATCGAGAGCGAATACACCAAACGTGATTCTGTTGGCAATATCATTCCTACATATTAAGGGAAGTTTTTATTTACTTTGCATTTATGTGAAAAAGTAGTTTTTTCCCCGAAATAAAGTCAACAGCCTTTACTTTTCACTATTAATTTAAGTACTATTTTTGACCATCCAATCAGTCTGAATTACTATTTGTCCGACATCAAACAGGTATTATTCGCTAATTAAAACAGCAATGCCATCCCCCTGTATACCCATATTGCCTCATTTATCATGCTATTAGCCTATTTATCTTCCTTTTTCCATCCATCTTCTGCATTTTTCGGCAAATATTAACGTATTACTTCTATTAAGTCCGGTAATGTCTTTAATTAATAATAAGATAACTATTCTTTGTTTTCAAAACGCTTAAAACAGGGAATCTCAATAGTCCGAATAACTAACTGACTTTATGATAATTTATTTGCCAAAAAGGTTTTATTGTCGTATAATACAGTAGATTTGAAATGAAAGCAGTTAAGGAAAAACTCTGATGGGAAAGATGAAAGAAGCACAAAAGCTGCCTCCCGTAGAGCAACTAAGGGGAAGAACTCTCGGCAGAATTCTAATTAAAATGGGGGTTCTGAGCAGAAACAAAGTCCATGAATGCTTGAAAATCCAAAGCCAGCGTCAAGGTGTACAAATAGGTCAGATTTTTCTTGAACTTGGATTGATCGATGATTTCCAACTTCAAATGGCACTTGCCGCCCAACGCGGAATGGAATATATGAGTCTGGATGGTATTGACATCCCTCCTGATGTGGTTGAGAAGGTGCCGGCTCAAATGGCCAAGACATACCACATCGTACCAATAGAATATAACAAGCAGAAAAATGAATTGATTGTTGCCCTTGACAGCCCCGATAACTTCAGAGCCACCGATGATCTAAGCACACTAATGGGTTTCAAGGTTACCGCCAAGATAACCGACCGTGATGCGCTGGAAAGTACTTTGACTAAATATTACGAGACAGAAGACGAAAACATAAACGAGTTGATAGATGAAATACAAGGCGACAGTTTCCTTTCAGAATTTGAGGGCAGGAATCAAAGTATCGACTTAGACGAATTGAAGGAACTATCCGAGTCAAATCCTGTAAAAAAACTCCTTAACCTTGTTTTGCTGCAGGCGATTCGAGACAAGGCCTCTGACATTCATTTTGAACCGTTTGAAAACGAATATAAGATGCGTTATCGTATCGACGGCGTTCTTTACGAGATGATTCCTCCGCCGAAATATATTGCCGCTGCTCTCAGCTCACGTATAAAGGTTATGGCAAATCTGGACATCGCAGAAAGACGTCTTCCACAGGACGGCCGAATATCACTGACTGTCCAGAACAATCCAATCGACTTGCGTGTAAGTGTTCTACCAACAATGTTCGGAGAAAGCGTTGTATTGCGTGTCCTTGACAGGACCCAGGCAAGCTTTGATTTGGGTGCGCTTGGCTTGAGGCCTGAGGACCAGGTTTTAATCCGCAAACTTATTCGTAAACCGAATGGTATTATAATTGTTACCGGCCCGACGGGATGCGGCAAAACCACAACCCTTTATTCGGCATTGAATGAGCTGAATGACATTGAGACTAAAATAATTACCACTGAGGACCCTGTAGAATACGATGTTGACGGTCTTATTCAAGTCCAAATGAACCCATCTATCGGCTTGACGTTCGCAAGGTGCCTTCGCTCAATTCTGCGTCAGGACCCCGATATTTTATTAGTCGGCGAGATTCGTGACCTTGAGACAGCGGAGATTGCCGCACAGGCTTCACTGACAGGCCACGTAGTGTTTACCACCCTGCACACAACCGATGCACCAAGCTCGATAGCACGACTTTTGGATTTGGGTGTGGAGCCGTTTCTTCTTACCGCCACTATCGAGGGCATCGTATCCCAGAGATTATTGAGAAAAATATGCGAAAACTGCAAAACAGCATTCGAGCCAAGCGAATCGCAGCTGATGGAGTTACAACTTACTCCGGAGGATGTTAAGGATAAAAAGTTTTATTACGGCCGCGGCTGCAGCAAATGCAACGGTACAGGCTATAGAGGCCGAATTGGCGCTTTTGAGATTATGGTATTCAATGATGAGATAAGAGACCTGGTTATGAATTCGGCTTCAACTGCGGTGCTTCGTGCAGCCGGCCAGAAAAACGGCATGAAATTGCTGCGCGATAACGGCCTGTCTGCAATGTTCGACGGCGTTACCACGATAGATGAGGTCGTAAAAGAAACAATAATGGAAGAAATATAATAAAGGACTGAATGTATATGAATCGGGACTTGACAGTTAATAATTGATACATAGGAGGTATTTAAGATGCCGGTTTTCCAATATTCAGCACTGGACACACAGGGCGTGGAAATAAAAGACGAGGTAGAAGCCCTTAGCCAAAAGGAAGCAATAAGTAAGATTCGCAACATGGGGTATTTCCCCACGAAGGTTCGTGAGCGTGGCGCAGTCAAAAAAGGCGGCAAGAAGGCCACAGCAAGAACAACCCGCAAACGAGGTTCCGGCGGCAAGGTAAAAGTCAAACATATTACCCAGTTTGCTCGACAGCTTTCAACACTCCAGGATGCGGGCTTGCCCATTCTACGGTCTTTGAGAATTCTCGAAGAACAGCAAAAGTCCGGAACATTCAAGAGGGTTATAGGTTATGTAGCCGATGACATCGAAGGCGGTTCCACGCTCTCAGAAGCCATGGCCAGATACCCCAAAACCTTTGACCGGCTGTTTACCGGTATGGTAGCAGCAGGTGAGACGGGCGGTGTTCTGGATTTGATCCTGTCCCGTGTGGCCGACTTTATGGAAAAGGCCCAGAAACTCAAATCAAGAGTTAAAAGTGCAATGGTTTACCCTCTGGTGGTTTTGTGTGCGGCCTTCGGCATTCTTCTGGCACTTATGAAATATGTTATACCGTCGTTTAAGAGTGTGCTCGAAGAGATGGTACAAGGTAAGTTAAATCCGGTAACAACCACCGTGCTCGGTGTAAGCAACTGGATTGCAACACAATATGGCTGGGCGATTATATTAGCATTTCCTGTTGGCTTCATTTTTCTGCTCAGAATCGTACGGCAGTTTAAAATGGGCAGATTTGTTCTGGATTCCATCAAATTGAAGCTTCCGGTTATGGGACAGCTTACCAATCGAGTTTCGGTTACAAGATGGACGAGAACACTCGGTACATTGATTAGTGCCGGTGTGCCGATTCTGGATGCCATTACCGTTACGCGAGAGACCGCCGGAAATGAAGTATTTGCCAATATGCTCAATAATGTTCACAATTCCATCAGACAGGGCGACACCTTCGCCGGCCCGTTAAGGCAGTCCAAAACCGTTGACTTAATCGTATCCAACATGGTCGCCGTCGGTGAGGAAACAGGTGACCTGGACAAGATGCTTCTGAAAGTTGCTGACAACTTCGACGAACAGGTTGACGTGCTCGTCGCCTCATTAATGTCGATGCTTGAGCCTATTATGATTATTGTGCTCGGCGGAGTTGTTATGCTTATCGTCCTGGCGGTATTTTTACCGATGATTCAGGTTATCACGAGCTTAGGCTCGCAGCAATAAAAACTGTACTAACAAAATAAGATGTTTAATTAAAACAGTAAGGAGAAAAAAAATGAAATCAATCGTAAAACAGTCCAGCAGAAAGAAGGCATTTACTATTATCGAACTGCTAACAGTTATGAGTATTATTGTAATCCTCATAGGCGTTCTTGTGCCGGCACTGAACAAAGTCAGAAGGTTTGCTACAGAAGTAAAACAAAAGGCCCAGTTTAACAGCATCCAGGCCGCCGTTGAGCTTTTCAATAGTAAGCAGGATGGTTATCCACCTTCCACAGCGCTCGACGGAACCGGTCAACCTTACTGCGGCGCAATGAAGCTTTGTGAGGCAATGATGGGACGTGACTTATTGGGGTTTCATCCGGATTCAGTCTTCAGGGCAGATGGTATGGATTCCACAGGTACGAGGCAAATATATCCAGTGCCTCCTACCACCAATAATGTAAGCGCTAGATTGGGAACCCTTCTGCAATACGATAATGCCAATGCGTACAGATTAGTAGATATATATGGTTCTGGTAATACAGCTCCTTTTAATGAGAATATTTTTGTTTTGTGTGACGTATATACACGTAACATGAGAACCGGCAACAAGATGGGCATGCCAATACTTTACTACAAGGCTGATACGTCGAATTACCTACATGACCCAAATCAAGTCGTAAGCAGTACGGACAGCGGTGGTAATATCTACAATTTCTATGACAACGCCCCATTAGTTTCTCTCGGTAAGCCATGGGAGCAAGCCGGGGGTACTTCATCACCGCATAGTATTGCTAATCCTGCAAGGTTCTACAGAAATACAAGAAATACCCAGGTAACAACGGTCCGCCGACCTTACAGGACTGACTCTTATATACTGATTTCAGCCGGATTTGATGGTGAATACGGAACGGCTGACGATATCTGTAATTTTGAGTGGAAATATCGAGAATGACGGCTTCGGAGAGAAGATGATGAAGAGTCTGAGTGCTTAGTTTTTGTCGTGTGAAGATTCTTCACTTCGCTCCAATTGATAAAAAGATCAATTGGAATTCGCAATAGTGCAGTAGTGTGCTTTTGATTAGTTTCATAAGCCTATAATAAAGAGGGAATAACTGTGAAACGAAAAAGGACAGGATTTACGATTGTTGAGTTGTTAGCGGCTCTTGGGATAATCGCGTTAATGGTCAGTCTTCTTATCCCAGCATTAAACGTAGTGCGTAATAAAGCAAAAGAGACAAAACAAAGGGCTCAGTTTATGACGATAAATCTGGCTCTGGAAGCCTTTAAGAACGACTATGGCGACTATCCGCCATCAGACTGGACACCAGCCCAGTTTACCGGTGATTACTGCGGCGCACAAAAGCTAGCAGAGGCTCTGATAGGATGGGACCTGCTGGGATTCCATCCAAAATCAGATTTCAGGTCTAACGGTCGTAACGACAACTTAGATTATATATACGATGTCAACAATCCCGTTTACTTTGACCAGAGAAAAGGCCCCTATCTGGAACTTGCAACCACCAGTGCTTTCAGGTTAGGTAACTTCTCAGCTTTTTATCCCGGGCTGTATAATAACACAGCACCTTTGGCACCGAATACTTTTGTTCTTTGCGATGTATTCGGTAACAATAAAGTGACGTTAAGTAACGGAAAGACGGCCAAAGCGGGAGCACCAATCCTTTATTACAGAGCAAACTCTTCCGGAAAAACAATATATGAAATTTATAATGCTCTGGATAATGATGCCATTGTTAACGTAAAACAGACAGCGGATGCCAAGATTCACGCCCTAGCGGATCCAGGCGGCAACTATCAGTATTTTTACAATTATATCCTGGACCCGAAGATAACGGCGAGACCCTGGCCATACAGACCGGATTCTTATATATTGATTTCCGCTGGAGCAGATGGTCTTTACGGGACAGGTGATGATGTTCACAACTTTGGCAATTAAGCCATCCATCCACACCCGAACGAGTAAGCTAAAGCTATGAAAAGGTATAAATACAAGTATGGCCTAACACTTGTCGAAATATTAGTTGCGGTCGCTATAATAGCAATACTTGCTACAATGGTAATCGGCATCGCTTCCCGTATCAATGACCAGACCAAAGAAAGAGGCCTCGAATCTACCTTTACGCTTCTGGAATCCGCTTTGCAGGAATATTGTGAGGGCACAGGCAAATTTCCCGAACAGCCTGAAAAGAATTTTGCAAATGCACTCATACATTCGGAATATCTCTATAGAGAGCTTGACCTGATACCGGAATCTCGAAAGATATTGGGAAGAGTCACCGAATCCCTGGTAAAAAACGAATACGGAACTATTGATACACCTCCGGAGATATATGACCCATGGGGGATGGTAATAGATTATATATATGTCGCAGGAAATAATTTTCCTGAGCTATTGTCGGCCGGTCCTGACAAAACTTTCGGCACTGCCGACGACATAAGCAGCAAATAATAATTGGTAAAAAATGTGAATTATGAATAACGGGCGGATTGCCTGGATAATGTTATGAATTATAAATCGCAAACTAAAACCGGCTTTACTTTGACAGAGATGGTGGTTGTTCTTGCAACCATGTCACTGCTTGTCGCTTTCGGCTTGCCGGTTATGCGAATGATTCGTGAATCGCTCGAATCCAATACCGGCGGCAAAAGCATGATAAGCGCCGCCCTGTCGAGTGCCCGGGCTATCGCTGCGAAGGAACAGCATTACGCCGGAATAAGGTTTCAGCGGGATTCAGCCGGCAATCAATATATGATTTTCATAATACATGATTTTGAAAAAACAGGTTTGAATCCCGGTTTTCGGGCGGTTCAAAATCTCAAGCCAACAAAACTGCCTGAAAGTATGGGTGTAATGGATTTAAGAGTCAGAATTAATCACGGTACAAATTGGACTGATGCTGAAGACATCCTCGACGAAACGCTTAATGCGGCCTATCTCGATGACACGAACCCGCAGAATTTAGGGCCGGACCAAAAGAACAGATATATTACCGATACTTCCAGCTTCTCAATTGTTTTTTCACCGAACGGCAAGCTCGTAATCCACAATGTCCGGGTAAGAAACAGGGATGGAATTTATCAGCCTGATAACGGAACGGCCAATAAAGTATCAATGGACAGCATCTTTAACTCGCCTCAGAATATAACGACACTCGCAGTGGGCAAATTCATCCAGGATGATTATGCGGAGCTTGGTCTGGGCGCGGAAGCGAGCAGAAACAGTTTTGTTATATATGACAAAATACGTTTTGATAAATTAGGTGCTATTGAAAGATATAATTATTTAAGCAGCCTGGAACCGATCTATATAAATCCATACACGGGAACTATCATCTCAACGGATTGATGAGCTTATGAGAAATACACGACAATATAAAGGTTTTTCTCTTATCGAAGTTTTGTTAGCTGTCGGTACACTTGCTATCGGTATGATTTTTATAGGCGGCACATTTCTCACCGGTATATATTTTGCTACTATTTCCACAGAGCGAACTGTCGCTGCGGTAGCAGCCGATGAAGCCTTTGCAAAAATCAGATTGTACGGTGTTAACCTCAGCGATCCTAATTTAGTTGTTGACCAACTGACTCCATTGGAAGCATTAAACACAATCGCCGCTGGAGAATTTGCATATCCTTCAATAGCGAGTCTGGCTGAGAAACAGTATTACTGGTCTGCGTTGTGCAGACAGGTTGGATCTGAACCGACCAACCGGCTTGTGCAGGTAACGGTTTTTGTCAGCAGAAAAGTGGGCAATAACACAATTTATCCGGGCGGTTTTCAAAGGCCTGCACCTATTAAAGTCGATATTTCAACTGTTGCCGGAGCAGGTAATGAAAATAAACTTACCATAAACGCCGCAGGTGAAGAAATGTATATAAATGGCGGCAGTACCATTGCAGATAACCAGACGGGCAGGCTTTATCGAGTCCTGAAACGTGACCCGGTTGCTCCCAATATAATCGCGCTCGACAGGCCCTGGCTGGAGGGGACAAACAGCTCGGTATGGGTAGTACCGCCACCAGTCGGCGGCGGCAGGTATCCCTGTATAGCAATATATCAAAAGGTAATCAGATTTTGAAATGTGGATTATACAGATTATAAGAGATTAACTATTTTTGTGAACTATGAATTACGAAAATCGAAATAATAAAGCCTTTACTTTAATTGAGCTTCTCGTCGCTATCGGTATTCTGGCTATAATTATATCGTTTTCGAGCGTCATTTTCAAGGTCAGTATCGGTGCTCACCGCACCGCAATCGCATACTCCGAAATTATGCAAAAACTGCGGGCCATCACCGATCAGCTCAACTCCGATTTTAAAGGTCTTAGAAAAGACGGGGAAATCTTTGTAGTCTGGGTGGCCAAGCCCCTGACTGCCACTGATTATAAGGATAACGACCTTGACGGGTACGAAAGATTCGACCGAATAATGTTTTTTGCCGATGGTGATTTTCAATCTTACAAAGCTCCGATCGTCCGGGGCAATATTGCAAGAATCTGTTATATGATAGCAAAGAAAGGTAATGTCAGTGCCGAAGGTCAGGACAGAAATAAGCGAGTGCTTGCGAGAAACCTTCATATATTAACGGCCGATCCGAGTCTTAATGATTTTCCCGACTTCGATAACTTTAGCGATGCGCAATGGTACGAATGGAATAACAGATATGAATACGACAAGATATCTTTAGACGGCTGGAAGAATATTTCGTGGCAAAACAAAAAGGATATGCTCGCTGTGGCAAGTGATATTCAGGTCGATGACAGCAGTGTAAACATGACAGTGAGGGGAGTAAATGTTGAACCTGCGGATGCGAATTCAATCCATATGCTTTTGTGCGAAGGTGTAAGTGAGTTCAAGATTCAGGGATGGTACGACGCCCAGCAGCAATGGATACCGGAAGTTGACCCGGATGGAAACGGCAATTTGTCAGACACGCATTTTTTCCTGAACGAACCAAATAATGTCCCCGGAGTGTTGTATCCGGCACCTCACGGAATCGTAAAAATAAACGACATTGACTACCCTGCAAATCAGATAGATGAGATGCATTTTAACGCTATCCCCGGACTTGGGCGGGCACTTAAGTTCACTTTCACTTTATTCGATTCCAAAGGTATTATCAAGAACGGCATGACTTTTACGCATATTATCTATTTAGACAAGTAATTTAACTATAATGAGAACGGTAAACAAAATATTTCGCAAGTGTACTTTTTCCGCTGGTTCGGCTCTTATCCTGGCGGTGGTTCTGACCAGTCTTTTGGCTATCGTAGGCGTGATGTTTGTTCTGGTTACACGTATCGACAAGATAGCAACTTCGGCAATATCCGACAGTAAAGAACTGGACTTTGCGGTAGAAACAGTCATAGAAATGATATCACAGGAATTAGCTTTAGATGTCCCCGGCGAAGGAGCCGAATACCAGGACTACCCAGGCCCGGAGGACAGATGGTTGGCGAGTCTTGAGCCGCATCAATCCGGAAATAATTATTACTGGCGGCAGATAAGCGATGTTACAGGATCTTTAGCCGGCTACAACACCGATATACAAGCAGATGTCGTAAGTGAGTATAGCATTATAGCAGATTTCAATAACCTAGCTGCTAATGCCGATGCCGATGGTGATGGTGTAGGTGATTCGAAGTGGATTAATCTTGCCGATCTGACCTCCGGGAAAGGCAAACCAATTTATGCCGCCATCAGGATCGTTGACCAGGGAGCAATGTTAAATACAAATACGGCTTATAAGTTTGACCTGAACGATCCTAATGTAACTCTACCCGACATTAACGGCTCAAGCCAAATGCAGATAAATCTTATGGCCTTGGCCGGACGGGATGCTGCGCAAGTAGGCTCGGCAGAAGAGACAAATCTGCTCAACGCAAGAGCAAATAACGGCGTCGATGTTAATCCATTGGATTTGATTCAGTACGAGCAGAATGTTATCTGGAGCTACGGCGAACCAAATGGCTCATATACACCTTTCGATATATCGGATGAGCTTGAATTCCGTAACAGATTTCTCTTGAACCATATAGGGATAGATACACGACTCGAAGACTGGAGTGTTGAATTCAGAAACAATACTCTGTCCACGCCTTTAACATCCGGAGGACGTCCGTTAGATATATGGTTCAAAAGGGCCTATGATGACGGCAGTATTGATCCGAACTATGCTTATCGTCATATTGCAACAACTTACAATATGGACCGAATTATTCATCCGGCCGGGAAAACGCTGAATGAAGGGAAGATGATTAATGTTAATACGGCGGATGTCAACTTGTTATATGAAGCAATAAGCGCAGGACTTCGAGACGCCGATCCCAATTTCATAGTTATTGATACAAATGACATCGCCGCTCAGTTAGCGGTCAATATAATTGACCATCGTGATTATGACACAGATTTAACTTATTTGCCGATTGGGCCTAAGACTTATTACGGTTTTGAGGCTCAGCCGTTTATAAGTGAGATAGCGTTCAGTATCAGCGGGACAGATGCAGATGATTCGGCGAACAATGAATTTGCGATTGAACTTTATAATCCGTTTGATGTAGATATTCCATTAGGTAATTTCAAACTGGAGATTCGCAATCCAACCGGTGATGTCGTGGGCACAATAAATCTGGCCGGCTATGGGATTTCGGATGGAAGCCGATTTGTAGTGACCAACAGCTCTGCTGCTTCGAGCGGATTTGGCGTTAGCAGTTTGATGGGCTCTGGCGGCGGTAAAGAAGATTCTAATCTAGTGCTGGCAACATATAGTTCTTTGGGTACCGATCCGCCAACTTATACTTTAAATGAAAGATACAATATTTATCTTCTCAGGACAACACCAGTGGAAGACATTTATCTTGATAAACAGCAAACGCAGGATGAGTGGTTTACCTGGGACACCATTAAAGGAACGAGACAATCTTATAGCAGAGGCGACGACAATTGGAATGTGGTATATCAGGATTTTCAGTCTGCGACAGAGACACTGGGCGGAGCAAATGGAACAGGAGGAGATCGAAAGAACTACAACTTTACGAACTCCGTGGGGCCGTTCGTTACCATAGGTGATATTACAAGAGCTATTAAGCTTGGACCCAGCGCCGATCCCTGTGACATGATCGGCATGAAACTTTCGTCCGAGCCCGGCGAAGAGAACATCAGAGTTGATTTACGGAACCCGGCTTTTGCGAATATTTTCCAGTATCTAACAGTCATCGATCCTGCCTCCCACGGCCATGGAACGTATGAAACGAGAATAAAAGGTCGAATAAATGTCAATACCGCTCCGTCATTTGTGATAGAGCAACTTCCATGGATGCCTGCTGCAATCGCCCAGGAAATAGTTACATATCGAGATACAACAGCCAAAGGCTTTGAAAGTACCGCCGAACTGATGCAGGTACCCCTAATAGGATATTACGCTGAAGATCCATTGTATAGACTCATCGACTTGGAGCGATTTCCAGACCTTACACCGGGCGACGGGGCTGTGAGCGATTTCGAAGAGAGAGACGTGATTTTCTCGCGGATCAGCAATCTCGTAACCGTACGAAGCGATGTTTTTACTGCTTATATTCTCGTTCGCATCGGCGTAGATGGCCCACAAAGAAGAGTAATAGCCATACTCGACAGAAGCCAGGTCAACTCTACTGACGATAGAGTGAAAATTGTTGCCTTACACCCGGTTTCCGATCCCAGATGATTGTAACTCTAAGACTTTAGAAGTTCTACAATCTCAGGATGCACTTTTTCATTGGCAGCTATCAAAGGGAATTGCTGAGTTTCATAGTTTTCCAAATCGACAGGATATATATTTTTCCCCTGCCAATCCGTAATGACAGCACCTGCGGCCTCGGCGATCAGGGTCCCTGCTGCAATATCCCACAGCTTCGGATCAAATGCAATGGTGGCTACAAGCCCGCCTTTTGCGACGTATGCCAACTGCAGTGCGGTTGTGCCTAAATTTCGGAATCTCGTTCGCTTCATGATTTCACATGTCCAGGACGGCACACCATTATCATAATGACTATCGAGACCAACGCTTGAAAATTTATCCATCTCTGCAACGCCTGCAGTTATTCTTCTGTTATTCAATTGTGCCTCACCGCCTTTGACAGCAGTGTACATTGAATCCGTGGCTGGTTCGAAAATCACTCCGACAATCGGCTCTCCTTCATAGAGTACCGCAATACTAACGGTAAATAAAAGCATGTGATGAGCAAAATTATTTGTACCGTCAATAGGATCGATAGCCCACCAGAACTTTCCGTCGCCTCGTGGAGGCTGCTTGAATATTTTACCCTGTTCGCCCTCCTCAGCGATAAAACCATGGTCGGGATAGTTCTCCTTGATCCTATCGATGATTATTTGCTGGCATCGGGCATCGGCCTGGGTTACCAGCTCGTTAGAATTCTTAATTGATGTTTTGATGAAATTTATTTCTTCCATCGCACACTGCCCGGCCAGGCGTGCCGAGACGATAGCTGTCTCCAGCATTCTGCTTAAATCTCTCTGTTCTAATGGCATATTCGTATCTCGTATTTCAATAATCTATTATTTATTCTTTGTTTGGTCTTTTGAAGTCCAACTCTGAGCTTGACGTAATCATTATATTTTTCTATTGTAGCGAAGTTATGCATACAAGCCAACAGGTAAATAAGGTGAAATTACTCAGCCGCGCATCATCTCGTCAGCGGTTGACAGCAACGATTATATGTCTGGGGGTGGCTGGTTTCTTCTTTTTTTTTGCATTGGCGGGACATTATAACATCGACATGGGAAGATGGCTTGGTTATTGCGGCTTCAAGCAAAAACACGGACTGCCTTGTCCAACATGCGGTATGACAACTGCAACACTTGCCTTCTCTCAGGGCAAAATATCCGAGGCATTTTATATCCAGCCTGCTTGTACCTTATTATGCTGTGTGCTGGTCCTTATCGCGTTTTTAGCTTTCTTTACTGCTGTTTTCGGAAAATATTTTCACTTTATAGAGCGTTTTTTGAACGAAGTCAAAGTTAGGTACATTATTCTGGCTCTGATAATTATTATATTTGCCGGCTGGGCAGTAACTCTGGCTCGAGCGCTGGCAGCAAGAAGTAGTTTTCAATAAGAGACAGCAACATCCGACGGTTGGCTCTCATTAGCTATTTGGGAGAGATTGCCACACGAAACTTCACGATTTACAGAACAACATCAAGCTATCTCGTATGCTCAAATTGCCAAGTTGGCAGTTAGTTTAAGACTAAACTACTCTAATAAAACGCCGCGAACAGTATAAAAGAAGGTGTTAGTTAAGACCTCAGGATAGGTCCTAAATCCTCCATTTCTTTCTGTGCTTCTTTCTTCTTACCCTTTTGCTTTCCTCTCATGGCGTTTATTTTTTCATTAGCCTTGTCCTGCAAAGCGCCAGGCTGACGGGCTTTATCGAGCATTTCCAGGAGGTTGATTCTCCCGGAGTCGTACAGTCGCCATAGATGCTCATCAAGAAGCTGCATACCGAGCTTTTTGCCGGTTTGAATGCTTGAATCAATTCTGTAAGTCTTGTTTTCACGGATAAGGTTGGCGATGGCAGGCGTTACAACCATAAACTCATAGGCTGCTACTCTGCCCCTGCCGGTTGACAACGGACAAAGTGCCTGGCTAAGAACTGCAATCAAATTACTGCTTAACTGTATGCGGATCTGTTCCTGCTGGTCCACAGGAAAAACGTCAATCAATCTGGTAACTGTTCCTGCGGCGCTTGTAGTATGGACTGTGGCAAAAACAAGGTGGCCAGTCTCAGCAGCCCTAACGGCGGATTCAATTGTTTCCAAGTCTCGTAACTCACCAACCAAAATCACGTCGGGGTCCTGTCTCAAAATACGTCTGAGGGCTTCGCCAAAGCTGGGCACATCTGTACCGACTGCACGCTGGTTAACAATAGATTTCTTGTGAGAGTGATAATATTCTATTGGTTCTTCAATTGTTATAATATGGCGGTCAAGATTTTCATTGATGTAGTTTATCATAGTAGCAAGCGTGGTTGTCTTGCCGCATCCGGTTGGCCCGGTAACAAGAAACATTCCTCGAGGCCGGCGGCACAGAGCGGCACAAATCTTCGGTAAACCAATTTCCTCAAAGGTCATAATATTTGTCGGGATACGACGTAAGACTATCGAGAGATTGCCTTTCTGCCTAAAAACAGCTACACGAAATCTTGCCTGGTCTCCAAAAGCAAAACCATAGTCGGTTCCACCCTCTTCCTGAAGTTCCTGTTGATTTTTGTCAGGCGTTATGCTTTTCATTAAGGCTGTTGTATCATCAGGTTCAAGCACTTTGGTTTCCAGTGACCTGAGTGAACCATCTATTCTCAACACGGGCGGTCGTCCAACAACAATATGTAAATCGGACCCCCCCTGAGTTACACAAGCCTGGAGTAATCTATCCATATTAACGGTAGCCATTTAAAATTCCTCTATAACTATATTTGGGTTAACTTACCGCCGCACCTTCCGTTTGCGTTATTCTAACGACTTCGGCCGGAGTGGTTGTTCCTTTGAAAACTTTGAGTATTCCGTCCTGCATCAGCGTGTTCATGCCGCTTGCTTTTGCAGCCTTTCTCAATTCGGTTGTAGGAGCCTTTGCAAAAGCCAGCTCTCTTATTTCGTTGTTCATCTCAAACATCTCGAATATAGCGACACGTCCTTTATAACCGGTATTCTGACATTGACTACAACCGGCTCCTTTATAAATGTGTTCTTTTTTAAGTATTTCCGGGGTAATACCCAGCGCCTGTAAAAGTTGAGGATCGGGATTTTCGTCAATCACCTTGCATTTTTTGCATACAATCCTCACGAGTCTCTGTGCCATAATGGCCTGTATCGAGCTTGCTACAAGGAAAGGCTTGACTCCCATATCTATCAAACGTGTAATTGCACTCGGGGCATCATTTGTGTGCAACGTACTGAAAACAAGGTGTCCTGTCAGTGCCGCCTGAATTGCAATATCCGCGACGACACCATCACGAATTTCACCGATGAGTATAATATTCGGGGCCTGCCGCAACATTGCTCTTAATATTTTGTCAAAGGTCAATTCGATTTCCTCCTTGACCTGACACTGATTCATTCCGTCGAAGTTGTATTCGACAGGGTCTTCGGCAGTAATTATTTTCTTGTCCGGTTTATTAAGCTCCTGCAAAGCGGCGTACAGAGTTGTTGTTTTACCGCTACCGGTGGGGCCTGTTACCAAAAATATGCCGTTAGGTCTTTTAATTATTTTCTGAAATTGCTCGTAATTTTTCTGTTCAAAACCCAGTGACTCAATACCAATATTGACCGCGTCGGGGCGTAAAATTCGGAGCACCACACTTGGGCCGTGGTTTCCCGGTAGAGATGAAACACGGAAATCAATGTCCTGTCCTCCTATCTCCCGCTTAATACGGCCATCCTGAGGCAATCTTTTTTCGGCAATGTCCATACCCGACAGAATTTTAAAACGTGTTACCAGCGGTGCCTGCATACTCTTGGGAATATTGTCCCTCTCCAGACAAACTCCATCAACGCGATATCTTATTCGTACTCTATCCTCCATTGGTTCAACATGTATATCGCTTGCCCGCATATAATATGCATTATCAATTATCAGGTTTACCAGCCTGATAATCGGAGCGTCATCATCACCCGCTGCGGCCTGGGCCTTGAGCGCCTCGGCCTGCAACTCATCACCAACCTCTGCAAGCTCTGCAGCAGTTGCATCGATGCTGTGTCTGAGCCTGTCGCTCTCTTCCTTTGAGGCCTCGTCAACAGTGTCCTCAAGAAAAGACCGAATCTTGGAAGGATTAGCCACTGAACACTCCAGCTCCGTATTCAAACGGAATCGAATTGCATCCATCATCTCCAAGTCAAGCGGATCACTGATAACCAATCTCAATTTGCCGTTGTTCATACCGAGAGACAGGACGTTATGTCTTTTCATAAGCTCCTGAGGGATTGCCTTGGATGCGTCGGATGGAATTTGAATCGTATCCAGATTTACGTATTGCAATCCAAACTGCTTGGCAATTGCCTTGGCAAGTGTATCTTCATCTATCAAACCAAGTTCAAGCAACACCTGGCCGAGACGTTTTTTATTGGTTTTAGAAGTCTTAATAGCATTAATGAGAGCCTGCTTTTCTACAAGCCCTGCTTTGTATAATATTTCACCTAAACGTTTGCGTTGTTTTGCCATAGTCTCCTCAGTAATCCTGCAGAACCCCAGTACTTCTCTATTATAACATCTCCAGGCTAATTAGTCAAATATTCAATTTCAATCTTAGCATATTCAGAGCAGTTTGTGCTGCTCGAAGACGTATAGCCCGCCTACCGTGAGAGAAGAGGCAACGTTTGATTTCGCAGCCATTATCGGAATCTACACTAATATATACCAATCCTACGGGTTTTTGCTCAGTTCCACCATCTGGTCCGGCTATGCCGGTTATACCAATTGCAAAGTCTGTTCGGGCCTTTTTTCTGGCGTTAAAGGCCATAGCCTGAGCAACCTGCTCACTTACAGCACCGTATTGTTCAATCAAATCAGCAGCTATGCTCAGTTCGCTGATTTTGGCGGCATTGCTGTAAGTAATCCAGCCATGAGTGAAATATTTGCTTGCTCCCGGGACTTCGGTTAGTAATCCGCCTACGCTACCACCCGTACAGGATTCGGCTACGGCAACAGTCTTCCCCTGCTGGGCTAATTTTTTACCCACCACCTCCGCTAAACTCTGCTCTGCTGTTCCATAAACCAACTCTCCAAGCTTATTACGGATTAATTTTTCCTCCTTCTCTGCCATTTGCCGGGCAGTGTCTTTATTTCC
>JAVVFI010000539.1:0-2747 GCA_032250555.1 Sedimentisphaerales bacterium | reverse complement strand
AAGCCTAATTCGTCTGTATCATTAAGGTACAGGTATGATTCCTCTGGCGGAAAAGCACCCTGCGGCCAGAAAATCGAATGAAGGTAGCTGTCTTGTTCGGCTTTGTTGGTGCTGAAATCATCCCGATAATTATATGTCCAGGCATTAACCTGAGCCGGGACCAGGCACACTGCAACGCTCACCACAATAGCGGCAGTAATCCAACTCCAACCTATTCTTCCCAGCCTCATCTTCATTGCCTTTCCTGGACCTAATATAATACTTCATCTCAATTAACAGTGTCCTCCCTGGTTTTAAGATAACCTTCGTACTATTGCTAATTTACTTGAGTGAACCCTCCACTAACTCCACAAGCCACAGCAAACCTGAGCCGCTTTTCTGGGTTCCCCCGGTTGTTGATATGCTCGGAGATACAAACTCTCCGTTAATAACATCATTAATTGCCTGAATATATGAGAATTTCAGACTCCCCTTGTCACCCTTATCAATCGAAAAGGTGATTTCGTCAACAACATCAGTTTCCAGATCAATGCTGTAGATTATCCTAACACCTTCATGGAATAACTCCACTTGTGCAAACTGGCTGCCCGGCGTATGTTTTGTTTCAAATCGAACACGCTGTGCAGCAGCATCGCGGCGTACTATGTCGATTGTGTGCAGTCCCAGCCAGGGTTTAGCCAGCCCCTTGAAGAAGCTGCCGGGCTGGTATTTAGTGACATTCTGAGACGGCGAAGTGCGGACGTAAGCCTCATTTTTCGAATCAACAATCGTCATCGAGCCAACCCGAAGTTTCAACCAGGGGCTGTATTGTGCACTCGTGGCATAAACAAACGGTATTCTTCCCATTCCAGAGACATTCTCACCGTTTATTTGGCCCGTGACTCTGAAGTAAGTCCAACCGCGTTTATGCATAACATCCCGGTTATCATTTTCTTTTGCTGTTATAGGCCAGTCAGGTTGAAAGTAACCCTCTTCCAAAACATTGACATGCCGGATAGCCCACGGCTCAGAATTATCTTTATTGCGTGCCGAAACAACTAAAAGCTCTTTACCTTTGGCCGGTAAATGCTTCATATCACGCGGGCGTCCTTCAACCTGGCAGATAAAATCGACCAATTCAGGGTCATCTGTTGGGAACTTTAGAACGCTAAGGTCGCGGGCCCAGGTACGGTAATTGTTAATATTAATTCTATTGTTGCTGAAGGTGTAATTTGCATTTACGTCTTGCAGCACAAGCTTGTACGACTTGTCGCCAACCACACCGGATGTTGCACGCAGCATCATGTATTGCGATGCGCCTTTCGGAAAATAGTACAAATGCTCTTCGGGAGCGTTGCTGTTCTGGTCGAACTGGCTGATAACCTGTGTATTTGCCGGAGATTGTTCGGGAGCCTCGGTATCCTTCCAGGGTGCCGATGTGGTCACTATCGTGCCGGCAGTCAAAACGCTGGCTGCCGTGAATGTGACTATCGCGGTTTTTGTGGTTGCCAGCCCGACTACTCCGGTTAGCAAGCCAACTTTTACTGTAGAAGCTGAGATTGAAATTTGTGCCGCAGCGGCCTTGCTCGGAGCTGTAATCTTTCCGAAAAGCACGAGAGCCGTCAGGAGAGTTCCCTTGCCAAAGCCATTACGTGAAAGCTCTTTCTGCAAGGCCTTTTTCGCACGTAAAAACAGCATACGTGTACTAAATTCGCTGCATCCCAGCGACTCGGCAATTTCCGAATGCGTCATACCATCATAACAGCGCATTATCAGGACCGCTTTGTGCCGTGTCCTAAGCTTTTTCATTGCCCCTGAAACAATCTGTTTCAACTCTTCGCTAACAAGGTTCTCCAGCCCATCCTGGCGGTCTTTGTATCTGCCCTTGCGTTTTGCATTGGAGACCGCCAACCTTTTTTGCGTCTGTTCGGTTCTATAATGGCGTCGCAGCTTATTTACCGCGATACCGTATAGCCACGGCCAGAATCGATCATTATTGTTTAATTTTCCCAACACCTTACACATCTCCAATAAAGTTTCCTGTACGATTTCCTGAGCCAGGTCATCTCTCTGAGTCATACGATAGACATACGTCCGCAGGCGTACTCTTGCCTGCCGGGCTAACTGCTCAAGGCATTGCTTATCACCTTGCTGAGCCCGCTCAATCAGTTCAGTTTGACAAAGCTGTTGAACCATTTCAGGAATCCCGTTACTATTTACATCAACAAAACTATATTAAAGTGCCATCCACGGTATTAAATGTAACGTTTTTTTCTTAATTATCACAGACAGCCTATGCGGCATAATTTCAGTCTATTTCTACAATTATAGCCAACCTGAGCCTATACTGACCCTGTTGTGCACCAAAAAGGAACCCCCAATCATATTTTCCCTATTTGTCGGAATATTCTCGGCAAATTTTACCTGAGCTCCATATATGTCCTATCGAGACATCGAGACGTATCTACCTATATTACAAGCACTTACAAAAACGTCGAAAAATCTTCCAAGTATAAATATGTAGATTCGGCTATTGTCCTGCAAGCTGGATTGGAACTGCAGCGTTATTTACTGAATACATAGCAAGGGACAAAACCGCATATAAAACAGATTATATCGGACGCTCCTTTTCCTATATCAACACTCATGATACTTTTGGGGAGTATCTTAAAGATTATATCATTTTTTAAGTATGAGTCCACTCTAAAAACCCGCCATTAGGCGGTTCGTCTAAAATACTGTTGAGGCTCAAGCCAACAGTGGCTTTT
>JAVVFI010000538.1:0-2760 GCA_032250555.1 Sedimentisphaerales bacterium | reverse complement strand
ATTCGAGAGTAAGTATGCGAAGTGGCAGGGCAGTAAATACGCCATCAGCGCATCGACCGGAACCTCGGCTTTGCACATCGCGCTTGTGGCTTTGGGGATTGGGCCGGGGGATGAAGTTATCGTGCCCAGTTACACTTTTATTGCCAGCAGTTTTTCGATTGTGCAGGCGGGGGCTATTCCGCGTTTTGCGGATGTTAATATTGACGATCACTGCATCAGCGTTGAGTCGGCGGAGAAGCTTGTGAACGAGCGGACGAAGGCGATTATACCGGTGCATCTTTATGGTAATGTTTGTGATATGGACAAGGTGACGGCCTTCGCGAAAAAGCATAAGCTGTTTGTTATCGAGGACAACGCGGAGGCATTTGGGGGTATGTATAAAGGGAGAAAAACGGGCACTATCGGTGATATGGCCGCTTGCAGTTTTTGTCAGAACAAGACATTTACTACCGGCGGAGAGGGCGGGATGGTGACTACCGAAGACGAGGATTTGGCCTGGCAGGCGAGGAGCTTTCGCGACCATGGTTATGATGTTAAACAGCGTTTGAGCCTGCTCGATCTGGAGCAGAAACTGCCCTATATTCATAATATGGTCGGGTGGAACTATCGCATGACGGAGATGCAGTCGGCTATCGGTATTGCGGAGCTGGAGCGTATCGATACCTGGAATCTGCCGAATCGAAGGCGCAACTGCCGCATCATAATAGATGCTGTTAAGGATTTGCCGCAGGTGAAATACGTGCCTGTTGACACTGATGAGCGTCAGAACGGGTGGTATGTAATGGCGTTTTCTCTGGACATCGAAGATATGACCTGCGATATAAATCAATTTGTGGCCGCAATCGGCGCCGAGGGTGCTCCGGGGTGGCGGGTTTTCTGGCCTCAGTGTCATACGGAGCGTGCGTTTAAGGAACATAATTCCTTCGGCAGGAGCGGCTTTCCCTTTAAGAGCAAGGAATATACTAATCCGGAAAGTGTGGATTACAGCAAGGTAGAAGTTCCTAATGCCGTGTGGCATCAGAGTCATACTTTTACGTGTTTTGCTTTTCCGACTTACACGGAAGAGGATTGCCGGCAGATAGGCAGTGCACTGGCGAAGGTAATTAAGGCCTATTCTAAGTAGAGGTTTGCGGGAATAAAAGAAAGGATGTTTCATGGCCGGTAAGATTAAATGGGGCGTTATTGGCTCGGGGGGAATTGCAAAGAGAAGAACGATTCCAGAGGGGATTTTTAAAGCAGGTAATGCCGAATTGTGCGTAGTCTTCGATATCGATGAGCAGGTGAACGCTGAAGCAGCAGAAGAATTTGGCGCTGCAAAAGCGGGGAGTGTGGAAGAGCTGCTGGGTGCGGATATCGATGCCGTATATGTTGCTACGCCGGCCTGTCTTCATACCGAACAGGTTCGGGCGTGTGCTAAGGCTGGTAAGCACGTTCTGTGCGAAAAGCCGCTTGGTATGACGGTTGCCGAGGCTGAGGAAATGATTGAGCTATGCAAGAAGGCTGGTGTTAAGCTCGGCTGTGCTTTTATGATGCGTTTTGTGGCCCAGCATTGTAAAGCGCACAGGCTTATACAGGAAGGCAAGCTTGGAAAGCCGACATATGCGCGTGCTCAGCTTTCGTGCTGGTATCCGCCCATCGAAGGGACATGGCGGCAGGACCCAAAGACCGGCGGAGGGGGGGCTTTGATTGATATGGGAGGGCATTGCATTGATTTGCTGGAGATGTTCTTCGGGAAAGTCACGAGGGTGAGCTGCTTTATCAATAATACCGTCCACGATTATAAATCGGAAGACAGTGCAGTGGTTATGTTGTTTTTTGAAAATGGAGCGATTGGCACCGTTGATACTTTTTTCTGCATTCCCGACAACAGCAGTAAGAACGTTCTTGAACTTTACGGCTCCAAGGGGTCGATATTGGCCAACGGTACTATCGGTCAGGGGGCGGCAGGGCAGATGAAGGCTTTTCTGGAAGAGGACAGTGGAGAGTACGATGCACAACAGGTGCGCACCGAAGCTAATGATATTGTTATTGCGCCTGAGCCGGTAAATACTTATCAGGCAGAGATCGAGGAGTTTGGCCGGGCTGTTATCGAAGGCTGTGAGCCGGTTATAAATGGTGAGCTTGGCCTGCGTAGTCAGAAGATACTTACTGCCTGCTATGAGTCGGCGAGATCGGGAAAGGCAGTTGAGATCGACTGAATTTCAGGGTGAGGCTGCAATGGATTTTACCGATGCCATAACTGAAAACACGCTAAGAGCTATTCGTTTTGAGAGGCCTGAGTATATTCCGATGATTTTCTGGATAAATCCGGCCTGTTGGCACCACTATCAGCATGACGCTTTATTCGAGCTTATGGCTGAACATAGTCTTTTGTTTCCCGGCTTTACTTCGGAAGATGCGGTATTGCCTGAGTTGGCTCCATGGGAACGTGCAGGTGAGCCTTATAGTGACTCGTGGGGTTGTGTCTGGGAGACGACCGATGACGGTATTACCGGTTCAGTGACAAAACACCCATTGGCGGATTGGGATACTTTGGAAGGTTTTGTTCCGCCCAATCCCGCTAAGACAAACGGCATGGCCGAGATTAGCTGGTCCGAAATTGAGGTTAAAATCCGAGCGGCGGCAGCGGAGGGAAAGTACGGTGTCGGCAGTCTTGAACATGGCCATGCGTTTATGAGGTTGAGCTATCTTCGTGGATATGAAAGGCTTCTCTTTGATATGGCGGATGGAGATGTCAGACTGTTCAAATTAATCGAGATT
>JAVVFI010000537.1:0-2769 GCA_032250555.1 Sedimentisphaerales bacterium | reverse complement strand
ATGTGATGGTGCCGTGGCAACTGGTTCCTGCCAATCGAAGTAGTCTTCATATTTACGCCCCTCTTCCTCCTTACCTTGGACAACTTTGGTCCGGAAACAGCCTTTTCTGGAGAACAAGTTACGAATTCTAACTCGTGCTGTTTGGTTTTGGCTAATCCACTCGGCAATGATATCTCTCGCACCAGCTAAGACGGCCTCGGCAGACTCAAGACCTTTGTTTTCATCGATATAAGCTTTCGCGTTCGTTACCGGATCAATAGCAGGATTTTGGGCAAAAATTAACTCAGCCAGAGGTTCCAGTCCTTTCTCCCGTGCTATTGTTGCTCGTGTCCGCCGCTTTGGTCGATACGGTAGATAGATATCTTCCAAAATAGCCATAGTCTCGGCCTGCATGATTCTATTCTTGAGTTCCTCCGTAAGCTGGTCACGCTCATTGAGGGAATTAATTATGGATTCACGCCTGGTATCTAACTCTCTTAATTGATTTAGCCTGTTACGGATGTCTGTGATAGCTATTTCGTCCAGACTGCCTGTGGCCTCTTTTCGATACCTGGCAATGAACGGTATAGTAGCTCCGCCATCAAACAATTCAGCCACTGCCTCCACCTGGTGTGGCTTTATTGATAACTCTGAGGCAATTTTTGTTATATGTGTCCGGCTCAATTGTCGGCCTCTCAAATAAAACTACCACTGTGAATTATTCGTACCTTGTGCTGAAGTGTTGAAAGTATATCCGAAAAGGTGCACCTTTTCAAGATACCTTCGGAAAGAGACATTGAAATCGAACTGTATATTGTGATATTATAGAGGTCGAAGCATACAGGAGTAATGTTTATTGAACTTATTAAGCAAGAGAATTTTGACTTGAAGTACAGAGGAGATTGTTAAAATGAACAGAGATACTTATTTCGGAAAGATGATTCTTATGCTGGCAGTTTGTTCCGCATGTTGCGGTCAGAACCTCAAAGACGATGGCATCAAACCTTATTCTGAGAATCCTCGATACTGGCAATACCGAGGCAAGCCGATATATTTGTTGGGCGCCAGTGACGATGACAATCTTTTCCAGTGGCCTTCACCTGACCTGGAGCAGCACCTCGATGCTATGAAAGCTGTGGGAGCCAATTACGTTCGCAACACCATGAGCGATCGCCGGGACAAAGGATTCGAATTGTACCCCTTCAAGCGACTAAGCAACGGCAGGTATGATCTTGGTCAATGGAATGATGCCTACTGGAAACGTTTTGATCGTTTTTTAGCTGAAACGGCCAAGAGAGATATTATCGTTCAGATCGAGGTTTGGGACCGGTTCGATTATTCCAGGGATAACTGGCCGGGCCATCCTTACAATCCTAAGAACAATGTGAATTACACGAGTCAGGACAGTACCTTAGCTGTGGAATATCCAAATCACCCTGGCAGCAACAAGCAGCCGTTTTTCTTTACCACGCCCAAACAGCGAAACATCACAACTGTACTGCAATACCAGAAGCGCTTTGTTGAAAAGATGCTGTCGTATTCTCTCAAGTATGATCACGTGCTTTACTGCATGGACAACGAAACATCCGGGGAGGAAAAGTGGGCTCTCTATTGGTCACAGCTTATTTTGGACCAGGCGAAAGCGAAAGGCAAGAAAGTATATGTGACGGAAATGTGGGATGACTGGGATCTGAAGGCGGCCAGGCACAAGCGCACTTTCGATCATCCGGATCATTACGCTTTCTGCGACGTATCTCAGAATAATCAAAAGAAAGGACAAGAGCATTGGGACAACTTCCAGTGGACACTTCGATATACTGCTAAGCAGCCCAGACCACTGAACACGGTCAAGACCTATGGAGCCGATGGTGGACGGCACGGTAATACCCGGGATGGTATTGAACGCTGGTGGCGGCACATTATCGGAGGCGCTGCTACAGCACGCTTTCATCGTCCAACTTCCGGCCTGGGCCTGTCGGAGCTTTCGATAGCTTCGGTGAAGTCTGCACGAAAACTCGAATCAGTGATGAAGCTTTGGGATATTGAACCAGCCAATGAACTACTGATCGACAGAGAAGATAACGAGGCATATTTAGCATGCAATCCTGGCAAGGCTTATGCTCTCTACTTCACCAACGGTGGCGAGGTTGGGCTCGACCTGCGTAAAGCCCGCGGGCGATATTCGCTTAGATGGATCGATATTCGGACGGGCCGGTGGAGAGGTGAGCAAACAATAAACGGCGAGAGAATTGTCACTATCAAGGCGCCAGGCAAGGGGCATTGGCTTGCGGTGTTGTCGGTACAAAATTCGCCCTCAAGGTAGCTTTGGCTGTGCTTGTGGCGATTGTTCGGAATCAGTCAGCTTTCTCCGTGCTCCATTTGGCTACCGCGGAGGAAAGTCCGTTTCAGCATTTACAGGTATTGTAAGTTTCTTGAGCATCTGGTAAACCTTCGGGTCATCATCCGCCCCCTTGAAGTAGAAGGGGAAATGCTGGTTGATTTTCTCATGCATAAATCCCCATGAAGCACCGTGTTCAACACTCAATCTGGCAGCTTCCGCAGCTTGCTGGCCATACTTCTGGTCTTCATTACAAATTATAGGTTTGCCGTATTTCTTCAGAGCTTGAATGCGTTTGGGAATATCGTCAAGTTTAGTGCCATTGAAATGAATCAGCAGAAAATCGCTCGCCCGACACACATTGTCTGGTAGCCTGCCATTGCCCAGACCGCTTGTGGAAACCAGCAGCTTCGGCCAGATTTCTTTCGCCAATCGTATTAGCTCGACCTGGC
>JAVVFI010000536.1:0-2776 GCA_032250555.1 Sedimentisphaerales bacterium | reverse complement strand
AAATCAGCCCGTCGGGCGGCAAGACGACACTTCAGCTCCCAAAACAGCCTGCTCCGACAGGATCTAAAAACTAATTTTGGAAGCGTCTCGGCAATAATATCATGAAACGTCACAACACACGGTACACCACGAGCAATTGGGAAGTAGGAGTACACAGCCGGAAAGAACATCAAGTCCAACTGTTCATTCTTGACCATATGGCGCATGGCAAGAACATCCCTGATTGATCGCCGGCCGTCAGCTGATGCTGCCACTGCAGCCGCTGCTGAAGTATTCGCAATTGCCAGACGGCACGATTTTGGGAAGTCGGTAGCCTCGGCAGTCTGCCGGTCCGCAAACAGGATATACTCGTCCACAGATGGCAAATTCACAAGAGCCGTTACCAGTTCTCGCGTGAACCGCCCGAAACCTCGCTGATTACACCAACACGTCACATCGATTCCGATTCTCATGTAGTCGCTGCTCTGAAAGATGCTAATTCATTATTATTGCTTCCGACCGTTCGCCCGAATTGCAACAATCCGGTTGTAGATGATTCCGATTGACCAACCAATTATCGCTCCAACAGCGAACGCCCACAAGAATCCAATGAATGCACCCTTCCATGTAACGGAATAACCAAGGAAATAGTTACCGAGCAAACGCAGGTGATAGCCAGTATCAGGCCCATTTTCAATGAGTAGAATGGCCGTCATAGCAAAAAGACCGACGCCGAAGATCAGACCGAAAACCAAGCCAAGAATACCTGCCTTCAGACGAGCGATGGCCCGTCTTACTTCACGATCATGAAATTCTCTGGTTGTTTGTTCTTTTTTATTAGACATTCGATTCGTCACAAGATGTCTCGACGCTGTTTCGATTCAGCAACCCGCCGGACAAGGAAAATATAACCGTTAATAAGTGAGTTGTGCAGCCACGCGCATACACAACCGATTACATATCCGATAGCTGCCGCTTCTACCAGTCCCACAAACGCTCCCCTCCACGTAACTTTATAACCAATCAGAAAGTGTTTAAGCAACTCAAGGGTCGGTCCGACAACATTGCCTCCCTTGAGCAGAAGTGCTACAGTAGCGAAAAAGAGCCCGAGGCCACAAACGATTCCCACTGACAGCCCCAGTGCCACCGGATCCAACTGAGCAAATGCCACTCTCAGGATATCAGCAAGATCCATATCTTCCTCTTGCTGCTCCTTCGCCGCGCCCTCGAATACGGCAAGTTTTCCGTCAGGAGTTATTTCCTCATGGTACTCGCTGTCAACATTAACAGCCCATACATCGTGATGTTCTCCTGTAATATTCCTTGCTGCGAAGATGCCCGTCAACATTGAATGGTCCATGTTGTTATAGCGGTGTTGACCATTACGGCCGATGGTCTGAAGGTTTTCGAATCCATCCAGATAATCCCGCAGAATTGCCACATTGTCCGTCCGTGCCTGATCGTAGATAGGGTAGGCTTTTTTCATTCTGAAAACAGTACCATCTCGAACATCATCCTGCTCGATGAAACCTAATTGCACGCATTCTTTGGTACCCAGCTCGATTAACTTTTCATCTGGCCAGGACCAAATATCTTCATGTTCAGATGCGAAGTACTCCAATCCCAACGAAGTCTTCGAGAAGTCGGGAACCATATCCGGGCTCCAGTTCTTGTAATTTTGGATGCGCCCCATTTTGATTTCTGGCGTGTGGATGTAGATCCAGTTGTCGGGAAAAACTTTCTCTCGATCGACGATCAGAACCACAGTAATGAAATCGCGATATCGCAGACCGGCGGCCGCCCGCAAGACTTCAGTCGGGGGCGCAGGTTCCAGTGATTCAATCAAGCCTCGTAACGGCATCGACGAAATAAAGTTATCTGCTGACAACTTTATCATTCCCTCCTCGCCGCTCCGGGCACTAATGCAATCCACACGTCTATTCTTGTGCCTGATCTTGTCCACTTGTCTGTCAAAAAACGTCTCGATACCGCTTTCCCGCAATGATGATTCGAACTTCTCCCACATCATTCCTGGGCCAAAGCGTGGGTAGCGAAACTGTTCAATAAGAGTAGTTATGACTTGTCCGTCTTTGCTTCGACCGTTGGCAGCGAAAGTGTTCCGAAGAACTTCTATGAGCGACAGATTCTTAATCCGCTGTGTCGCCCACTCCGCTGATATCTCGCTGCAGGGCATACCCCACACTTTTTCTGTATATGTCTTAAAGAATATCTCATAAAGCCGCCGCCCAAAGCGATTCGATACCCACTGTTCGAATGTAGTCTCGGGAAGATTCGGTGCGAACCTCACCTTGGCATAACTCATACCAACAAGCGCAGCTTCCACGAATCCAAGCCCAAGAAACGCATTAGTTACTTTCAGAGGATAATCGAAGAAGTGGCCATCGTAGTGTATTCGTGAGAGCCTTGGACGCCAGAGAAACTGTTCGCCCAACATTTCCTGCCATAACTCATTGATCAAAGGAACCTTGGAGAAGAAACGATGACCACCAATGTCGAAGCGGTATCCATGGTAGTTGATTGTACGTGAAATGCCGCCGACTACGGTATCAGCTTCAAAAATAGCAGACCGGACGCCAAGCTGGCTCAACTCATATCCGGCCGTTAGGCCCGCCGGTCCCGCTCCTATAACAAGTGCTTCCACTTAAGTCTATTTCCTCCTCTTCTCGATGGGCAGCTATATGGCCCTATGTACCCGGATTTCCGCACCGACACTTTCATTTTGTTTCATTAATAGCCAATACCGTGCTGTGAAGACCTAATGATTATCCGGCATGAG
>JAVVFI010000535.1:0-2798 GCA_032250555.1 Sedimentisphaerales bacterium | reverse complement strand
TTGCGTTTAGTAATGTCATGTGCCGTTGCGATCAAAGCATGAGGTTTTCCATTCTTATCTAAAACTACCGTAGATTTTGCTTCTGCTCGAAACTTAGTGCCGTCCTCTCTGAGCATAATATATTCAAATTGATCTAGTTTTTTCCTCCCTTCTGCTTTATTTTTAAGCGAGGAAGAAAGACGCAACCGCTCTTCTTCAGGAAAGAATTCCAATACGTTCCTGCCCACCTGGGCCTCCGGACCTTCTTTAGTAGCATGTAATTTTGCAAACTGCCGATTACACGCAATTATGTTACCTTTAAGGTCTGAAAGAACCGTGGAATATGGAGACAGTTCAAACATCGACCGAAACTTTTCCTCACTTTGGCGCAGTGAATTCTGTGCCTTTTTGAGTTCAGTGATGTCTCTGTTTGTACCTGTTATGAACTTTTGTCCGGTTACCGGATCAATATATAGTGATTTTTTAGTTGAAATTGTATGTACTTTACCATGCCATGTAACTTGCTCTTCATTTAAATTCGTTTTACCGGTTTCAAAAACAAGGTTGTCCTTCTCCCAGAAAATATCGGCCTGTTCCTTGGGGAAAAGGTCATAGTCGCTTTTACCGATAAGCTCTTCTCTTGGGCGGCCCATAAGTTCACAGGCAGCATCATTTAACATAAGCCAGCGGTGTTCCTGGTCTTTTATGAAAAAAGAATCCTCCAGAGAATTAATTACATTATCCAGGAATTCCTTTGATTTCTTCAATTCATCCTGTGCGTTCTTTTGCTCGGTGATGTTAGTTGCAATCTCTATTCGCACAAGGCGGTTATCCGTCCACTTAATCGCCTGGTCGCGGCAATCATACCATTGTTGGTCAACCGTATTTTGACATTCCGATCTGTGGATACCGGTTGGTCTCCCTGAGTTGTCTATTAACTTTGCATTTGTGCAGAACTCACACGGGCCCGTTTGGCGGGATTGCAGTGTTTTCCAGCAGGTTTTACCAACAACATCACCACAAATATCCCGACCAAATTTGTTGACAAACAATACTTCGTGCGTTTCCATGTCAGCAACATAAACAAGCGCATCCAAAGAATCCAACACTGTGATTAATCGTTCCTGAGACCGCCTCAACTCCTGCTCGGAACTCTTGTAGTCCTTTGCCCCGCTGCTTTTAAGCGACTTCAAACGCGAACGTAACGATTTGTTCTCTTCGATAAGTTCTTTTTTACTTTTTCCGGAAACAGCCATTGTCCTGCCTTCCATTTCCTTAATTAATAATCCTCTGTCTGTCTCAAAGCTCGACTCGTCAAACTGCTCAAAAAGAAATTTTTAAGTATGTAATAAGATAATTAGTATCCGTCCACTCATCGCTTTTTTTATCATTGCCAAACTGATATGCAATGCATAACTCCGTATTTTCCACAAGCTGCATCGAGAATCCTGTTTCGATCCGATATCCATTTAACTGCCCGACATCAAAATCGCAGAATATTTCTTCTGAAGCATAAGGTGAAATTTTCAGTGCCGTCCACTCTGCGGGATACTCTATTTTCAGTTTGTTTTTATACCTGAAAATATCTTCGTTGTCTTCTCTTATTCTGTATTCCAGCTTATTATTATCACTGAATTCGCAATCCGCCCAGTTTCATTTGAGTTCGGCATAAATACTCGGCCGATTCTCTCTTCTCCAACCGTCGTCAGTCGTCCTGGATATATACCGGTAGCTTGTGCCTATTTCCAGCCAATCCCGGAAATCATAGCCCAGGACCGTTTCCAAATGGGAATAATGATGGTCGCTCATATCATCTTTATAACGCGATTCCGAGATTACAGAGCCTTCCCATCTATTAATAATCGGAAAAGATACACTATATTTGCTCTTATATGTCCAATCTGCATCAGCGTATGTAAAAGACGACAATAAAAAAAGAGATAAACCCACTGAACAAATAATTGATTTCACATCTGCTTTCATCATCTTTCGTCTGTAATATTGCTCAGTCAAGCTTTATGTGTCACCTGATGTTTTTAAACCGCACGGTGGTGGTTTTTGAATTCCCCCATTCTTATCCAGCCGATGCCGGAATAAGACAAAGCATCCTCAAAACAGTCTCGCCGGCATTCCTGAACTGGTGCTCCCTGCCGCCAGGGACAAATACTACATATTCGGCGCCAAACTCATGCTCTTTTCCTTCGTAAACAAAGATTCCGCTTCCTTCAATTGCAAAAACCTCATGTTCGTGAGGGTGAGTATGTAAAGGAGTATGCCCGCCCGGCTGTATTTCAAACATCCGCATAGCGAAGTTTTTCGCTCCATCATCTTTTGAAATAAGCCATCTTATTTCAACACCTTCGGCACCCTCTATTTCGACTGCACATTTGTTTACATTGCAGCTTTTTTCTATCTTCATTTTTTATCTCCATGTATCTGTTATGGAATCTTAACCAAGTTTCTTTGCCAGAATCTCGGAAACGACTTTTGGATTCGCCTGTCCCTTAGATTTCTGCATAACCTGACCTAACAAAAAGCCCCGCGCCTTTTTGCTTTTTTTGCCTCCGCCTGTTACATCTTCAACAGCCTTTGGATTGTCGGCAAGGACCTGGTCAACTATCGCTTCCAGCTCACCCGCATCACTTTTTTGAATCAGGTTAAGTTCTTCGGCCAGGACTTCAGGCTCTTTACCGGTCTGGACCATCGCTTCAAATATTTGTCCTGCCGAGCCGGCACTGATAGTCTCCTCTTCAATCATTCCGGCCAAATTTGCAACACTTTGAGCTTCGAGCCCTAAATCACCCGCACTGCACCCCTTT
>JAVVFI010000534.1:0-2835 GCA_032250555.1 Sedimentisphaerales bacterium | reverse complement strand
TCCAAAGCCTGAGGATTGCCATGATGGTATGGAGGCGCCGTCTAAGGCCGGTGCTCATGGCAGCTATCCTGTGCCGAAACCGGGTTTTACGAAAATGATTTGAGATCGAAGATACTCACAATAGAAAAAAAATAAAACAAATATTGCTTTTGTATATCATAAAAAGCCGTAAAAAAACGTCTTTTATATAGATGGCTGGTTACACATATTTTGGTAAATAGTTATGAGGAGATTTAATATGAGGTTAAGTCGTATATTGTTAGGTGTTATTGCATTGGCGGTTTATTTCGCCGTTACGATGCCTGAGAATACTACAGCAGCGCAAAAAAAGCTTCCGAAGAAATATACGGAGACCGTTACTGCAAAAGACGGCGAAAAGCTTTCTTTTGAAATGGTTCTTATTCCCGGCGGCAGTTTTGTAATGGGCAGCCCGGTTGATGAGGCCGGTCGTAAGGACCATGAAGGTCCTCAACACAAAGTTCGCCTTGATCCTTTCTACCTTTGCTCGAAAGAGGCTACTATTAAACAATTTATGGCCTACTATCGAGAAACAGTCAGTGCAAAGAGAGACTTCATTGCGGTCGAGGAAGCTAAGAAGGACAAGGAACAAAAGAGCAAAGACGATGTTGATGTGATAACCGGCCCTACTCCTGTTTACGGAGATATGACGATGGGGTACGAAGATACGCACCCGGCGATAGGTATAACCTGGCACAACGCCATGACTTTTTGCAGATGGCTTTCTAAAAAAACCGGGAAGAAGTATCATTTACCGACAGAGGCCGAATGGGAATATGCCTGTCGTGCCGGAACCACTACAGCATACAGCTTTGGTGATGATCCAAAAAAGCTTGGGGACTTTGGGTGGTACGAGGATACCGCCGACAGTGAAACCAATCCTGTGGGTAAGAAAAAGCCCAATGCATGGGGTTTGTATGATATGTCAGGTAATGTTCGGGAGTGGGTTTACGATTTCTACAGTCCCGCCGCTTATAAAGAAGCCGCCAAAAAGACCCTGACGGTTAATCCGAAAGGCCCTAATAACGGAGAGTTACATGTAGCTCGCGGCGGTGATTATAGCTGCCCGGCAGAAGAACTGCGCAGTGCGGCCAGAACTTTCGAAGAGGAATGGTGGCGCTCCGGGGATCCACAGATACCGAAGAGCATATGGTGGCTTCCGGAAATGGATTTTATAGGATTCCGAGTGGCCTGCTCTATAGAGACGGACACCAAAAAATAGCAGAAAAAAGTGCGCTCTTCCATACTCGATATAGCTCCGGGAAGCGACAATAACAGCATGGTGTAAAGACCTGAGATAATTGTCTGTCTGCTACTGATCTTGACGTCCCATAAATTGCATGTTTTTCTCAATGGCAGAAAATGCATTTCAAAGCTGCGCGCGCATTTTTCCCCCAAATATTACCTCCTGAGTAAGTTTTTTTAGAACATACCAAAAAAACAATCAACATTTCGAGCTTCAGAACCGCCTTCATATACGAATAGACGAATCCAGTTGGCCTGGAAAAACTTTGATTGTTAAGTCACCCTTGTTATTAGACGAAACTTTATTAGTGAAGGAGGTAATGATGAACACGAAACAATTCTTATCCACAATTTTGTTGTCACTATGTATCAGTTGTATTGCTTTTGCAGACAGGCCGTTGGACCGAGGTGAGATTTTACAAATATTCGAGAAGCTAACAAGCCAGTCACGGAATACCTGGATATCTGCGGGTACAATCGAGGCCAGACATGAAGAATACAGGGCGCCGAATCCGAGTGACATAGCTGAAATTAACCGTCAAATCACCCAGCAAATTCAGGAATATCAAGGCAATCCGAACAAGCGAGAATTAACCCAGGAATTACAGAAAATGAGGCTTGATGCCATCCCATTCAATGTCCGCTCGAGGCTGTCCAACGTATATACAATGAATTCGAATGTTGAAGTAAGGTATGATGGTGACAAGTTCTACTGGGAAATCAACGTAAGCTCACGAACGGATTCCGTAAGGCCGGACGCAAGCTTAGCAGGCAATTTCATGACCGAATATTTTGATTTAGGCTGGAACGCAAGCAGTATATCCGCATGGGACGGCGACAAGTACACTATGTACTCTGTATCGGGAAATCACGCAGTCATCGACACGACACGTTCGATCCAGCGTTCCGTCCAGGGGCCTTTAACCGCCGGGGTAATTCCCTGGGGATATGGCTATTGTACTTACCAGAGCCTTTCTGCTGCCCAGACCTCGGCAGAAGAGAAAGACGTTAACGGCCAGACTCAGGTACATATGACAATTACAAATACAGACGGCACAGAAATGGTCTTTGTATTGGACCCGGGAAAAGATTATGCTGTTATTTCATCAACGATGGACGGTAGTAATACTGTCGTTTCCTCACAATACGGTAATTACCAGTTCGTCGCAGATACCTGGATTCCTTATAATATTTCGGTAGATAGATACGATGCCCAAAGCAATAAACTGCTGGGTTATGATATCTGGAACATTAGCAGCGTCAGCGGCAAAACTCCTGTAAGGGATGATTTCAACGTCGATTACGAGCCGGATGCATTGATAGAGTATCGTTCCTATCTTACCAGTAAACCTGCAATGTACAGCTACTCATATGCTATCGATACGGACATGCTTTTACTTGACAGGCTGGCTTATGCGGCGTCGGAAGGAACGCAGCAGCAAAACTGCGCAACGGCGGCGTTAAAATATACAATTACGCAATCAGGCAAGGATGTCACTGACCGGCAGCTTGCGAAGTTAGTAAGCGGGCCGGATAAGACGACAAGTCTTGATGCGATGAAGCAATTCGTAG
>JAVVFI010000533.1:0-2864 GCA_032250555.1 Sedimentisphaerales bacterium | reverse complement strand
AATGAACATAAACTTAGATATGAAAAGCATTTACAAGATTTTGCGCCCGCTGGCAGGGCCAAAAAACAAACCCAATTCAAACCCAATAAAGCCAAAAACAAACCCAATTTAACCCAATTTAACCCAATACAAAGCCAATCAAAGCCAATCTACACCGAATATAGTTGAAGACAAACCTTCAAGAAAACCCCTGAGTTTGAGGATAATTTGGATTGACTTTCAGAGCAAAAAAAGGTATAATAAATGATTCAAAAGTGATATATGGGGGGCTAAAACTACCGAAAAATGTTCGGTATCGAGTAAAAATCTTTATTGGATGAGGAAAATGATTATGGTGAAACTATCTTTTAACAAACTAACACTGGCTTTTATTGGACTATCAGCAGTATTCTGCACTTTTTGCTTAGCAAAGGCACAAGCACCGCGTGTCAACTCCGGCAGGCCACCCGCCTCAAGGCCAGTCGCCTCAAGACCGGCGGTCGTTAAACCTGTCGAAAAGCCGCCGATTATAGTTGCAAGTATCGGCGATTACACCATCACGGACCAGGAGCTGGAAAAAAGGCTTTTGACGGAAATTCGCCCAATGAGCTATGGTAATTATAATGAGGTGCCTGAGCCGGTTAAGACCGACAAGGTGCTTTTGAAAATGATTGCCGAAAAAGCCGTGATCAGCGAGGCCCGCAAAGGTGATTATCTTAAAGATGAATCGCTGGCTTCAATAATTAAAAGATACAGAGACGGGCAGCTCGTGCAATTATTGTTACAAAAGCAGCTTCAGCCCATGTTGACAGTAACAGAGCCCGAAATAGAAAAGAGAATGAAAGCCGACCCCAAGCTCACACGGGCCAGAGCTGAAGCAACGATTAAACAACTAAAAGCTCGAATGTTATTCAGCCAGTACTACAAACATGTAACCCAAAAGTTTCATGCAAAAAAACTGACTGAAAATTTTCCCAAGGCAGTGCAAATTCACCAAAGACTCCTGACTCAGCCGAAGAAGCCGCGCACCGGGGCGTTTATCCGCATAACTCAGACAAAAGAGGAATTGACCCAGGAAGAGAAAGATATGGTCCTTGCAACGTTCGACAAAGGCAAGGTGACATTGAAGGACTGGCTCGATACTTTATGTGAAATGGCGCCGCCGGGCCGTCCAAAAGACCTCAATACAGTAAACGGTGTTGAAAAGCTGCTGGACAACGCGTTAACTAAGCCGCTTCTTCTGGCTGAAGCTGTAATGCTGGGAGTCGATAAGGATAAAGATTTCTTAAATAAGGTAAGAGACTATGAAGACAACAGGCTACTGTCTAAAGTCAGGTCCGACAAGTACAGGGAAGTTAAACAACCGACAACCGAGGAGATAAAGGCCTACTTCGATAAGAACAGAGAAGTTTTCAGAAAAGACAAGACATTAAAGATCGACGTAATCTGGTGCGATGACCTTAAGACCGCCCGCTCGGTAAAGGCTGAACTGGACGCCGGTAAGGATTTCGAGGAGTTAAAACAGAAACATTCCCTGGTAAAGACAACCAAGCCATATTCCATTTATCCCGGCAGCGAAGGATTGTTCTGGAAAGATTTGTGGAAAGGTGATCCGAACGATGTAATCGGACCGATGAAAGGATTTCAACGCAGCGGTATCAAATGGCGAATCGTCAAAATCCTGGAAAAGAATCCCGGCACATTAACCGACTATTCCAGCGACATGGATTCTCGCATCAAAGATAAAATGATGACCGAGCGGAGAGAAGCAATATTTGAGCAATACGGCAATGAGGTTCTAAAGAAATACACCTACCAGATTTATGCCGACAAAATCAAGAATATCGATCCGCTGAATATTCCTTAAGTCAAAAAAAACAACTCGCTCCCCGGTTTCGCATGGAATCGGGGAGCGAGTATTCAATATCAAGTTTCAAGCAGTTTTTTACTTAAATAATATAATCAAAACCAAAATACTCACAAAAGCAATCACGCCCGGTACCATGAAAATCTGACGCCACTGGAATTGCTCTTCTTTTCTGAACTTGTCCATTATAAAACCGGCGAACTGGGTCCCGAGGAACAAACCAACGCCGGTCGTGGCGGCAAAAAGCAATGACTGTACGGAAGCTTTTATTTCAGCTTTTCCGATGCTGTCTGCAAACATGTCTGCAAATATCTGACCAACAATAACAAATAGTACGTATGCTAAACCGTGAAACGCCTGGGAACAAACAATCAGCCATCGCGGTTTTCCATTGATGTAAACGATATACAAGAACAACCAGAATGCAGATCCAATAACCAAAGTCCATTTCGCTCCAAGACTGCCGAGCAACAAGGCCATCAATAATAAAGTGGCTATTGCCTGTACACCCTGTGCGATGGCCATCGATGCCGGGACATTTTTGGCTGGTATTCCCATATTCTGCATAAACTGGGCGGTACCGAGGAAATAAAACTGCATAAGCCCAAAGAATATCATCGAGATAACAATAAAGATAAGGAAATTAGTCTCTTTAAGCATGCCCATAGCCTGAAGTATAGGGGCGGTGCCGGCTTTAGCAGGTGGTGTATCCGGCATAAAGAAACACCCTATACCCATAATCACTGAAAGTATAGCTGCAAGGTAAAGACAATCCCGGCCCTGTTCGCCGGTTTTGAACTTCCACCGCCAGCCGGTGAGACCATAGCCGATAAGCGCCCAGGAGACGGGAGCCCAGAAGAAAATCCACTTTGAATATACTGCAGAGTCAAGGTTGTTTTTAGCCAGTTGGCTGAACATCAGGGAATTAACGAGCGGCAGTGTGGCAGCGAAACACAAGCAGTAAAGAAACATAACCACAAAAAGGTTTTTGAAAGAAGTTTGACGTACGGCAAGGAAC
>JAVVFI010000532.1:0-2876 GCA_032250555.1 Sedimentisphaerales bacterium | reverse complement strand
CAGGACTTTAAACGGAGATTACGAGAGACGAGATATGATAGAAGTGAACAGAAAAGGCGAGGTCTGGGTATTTGCCGAGCAGCATAACGGGCAGTTAGAAGATACGCCGATAGAATTGATGAGCAAGGCGCGGCATTTAGCTGACATTTTAGGTGTTCAACTGGCGGCGGCGTTATTAGGCAACAACGTTAAAGAGCTTGCGGGCAAGATGATACACTATGGGGCGGACAAGGTTTATCTGGTTGAGGACCCTTTGTTAGGAGTGTATCAGACGAACAGTTATGCCAAGGTGATGTACGATTTAATCCACAAGTATGAGCCTCAGATTGTGCTTTACGGGGCGACGATAGCCGGTCGCGATTTGGCGCCGAGGATTGCGAGCGCAACGAAGTCGGGGCTTACGGCCGATTGTACTGACTTGCAAATAGGCGATCATGAGACGGTGAAGGACAAGAAGGTGCATAAGAACCTTTTGTTTCAGATACGGCCGGCTTTCGGGGGTAATATCGTTGCGACTATTATCAATTTAGACCGATGGCCACAGATGGCGACGGTCCGCGAAGGTGTTATGCCGAGCCCGGAGGCGGATACAAAACGCAGCGGTGAGATTATCGAAGAGAAGGTGGGATTGTCCAGGCAGGATTTGCCTCTGGAGATTCTCGATGAGCATAAACGGCCGAAGAAGGTTGATTTGAAGGCGTCGAGGATAATCGTGGCCGGGGGAGCAGGTGTCGGCAGTAAGGACAACTTCAAATTGATATGGGATTTGGCAAATTGCCTGGGAGGTGCTCCGGCGGCGACAAGAGCTGCTGTTGATTTGGGTTTCATCGACCACGACCATCAGGTTGGACAGACGGGGACGACTGTCAGGCCGAGTTTGTATATTGCAGTCGGTATCAGCGGCGCGATTCAGCACCAGGCGGGGATGTCGCAAAGTCAGAAGATTGTTGCTATTAACAACGACCCGGATGCCCCGATACTCAATATTGCACATTATAAGATAGTCGGGGATTTGAATGAGATAGTACCGATTATGATAAAATCGATAAAGGAAAAAGGGATAAAAGATTAAGAAGGCAAAGGCGGGGCAAATCCCGGCATACATTTACAACATGGTGTGCAGTGGACACCTTACAAGGATTGAATTAATAACGAGAAACGATAATGGCAAATTTTTACAGGGATAATAACGATATACAATTTTTGTTCAGGCATATAGATCTCGGCAAACCGGCTGAAGTTTGCGAGGAAGGGTTTAAGTTCGCAAGCGAGTTCGAATACGCCCCGGCGGACGCTGAGGAGGCCGTAGTGAATTATGATATGGTGCTGGATTCGCTTGGCAAGTTATGCGGTGATTTTATTGCGCCTCGTGCCGAGGACGTGGACAGAGAAGGGAATACTCTTAACGAAGACGGCTCAGTGACCCGTGCCGAAGGGATAAAGGGAGCCATAGAGAAACTCGGACAGGCGGAGGTTATGGGTTTTACGCTGCCTCATCGGTTCGGCGGATTGAACTTTCCGAATATAATCTATTCAATGGCTATCGAGATACTTTCCCGGGCGGATGCGGCGCTTATGAATATATTCGGTTTACAGGGAATAGCAGAGACTATCAATGCTTTTGCTTCGGAAGAAATAAAGCAGAAATATTTACCGGATTTTTCGGCGGGGAAGGTTACCGGGGCTATGGTGCTGACCGAGCCTGATGCTGGTTCGGACTTACAGGCAGTAAAGCTGCGGGCATTTAAGGATGAGGATGGAAACTGGTTTTTGCACGGAGTGAAGCGATTCATAACAAACGGCTGCGGGGAGGTGCTGCTGGTGCTTGCGCGCAGTGAGCCGGACAGAAGCGGAGGATTAGGGCTTAGTTTATTCGTATGCACACCCGGGCCGACAGTTCATATTCGCCGGCTTGAGGACAAATTAGGTATTCACGGCTCGCCGACGTGCGAGATATTTTTCGACAATACGCCGTGTGAGATAATCGGCGAGAGGCAGCGCGGTCTGGTGACATACGTTATGAGCCTGATGAACGGGGCCCGTATAGGTATCGCGGGGCAATCGATGGGGATTGCAGAAGCGGCTTTCCGTGTCGCGAGGGATTATGCTTCCACGAGGAAGCAGTTCGCGGTTGCCATCGAGAAGCTTCCTGCGGTTCGTGATATGCTGATTGATATGAAGGTATCAATAGAAGCAGGCAGGGCGCTTTTGTATGAAACGTCACGAGTGGTTGATATGGAATTAGGATACGCGCGGCAGCTTGAAACAAATCCGCCGGAAGACAAAGCAGAGGCCAAGCAGATCAAGCAAGAGTCGAGAAAATACAAACGATACGCGGCGATGCTGACACCGATGAGCAAATATTATTGTTCCGAGATGTGCAACAGCGTTACTTATGATTCGATTCAGGTACTCGGGGGCAGCGGCTATATGCGGGATTATCCCTGTGAACGTTATGCACGCGACGCGAGAATTACAACGATTTACGAAGGGACAAGCCAGTTGCAGGTGGTCGCGGCTGTTCGGGGAGTGTGCAGCGGGACGGCGGAGAAATTCATTAACGAGCTTGCCGGCCAGGAATTCGATGAGAAGGTAAAAGATTTGCTCGAAATTCTCGTCAAAGGTACTGAGCAAATGAAAGAGTCTATTGTCTTTGTGAAAGAACAGGGCAACGAATATATGGACCTTTACGGCAGGGCGCTTGTCGATATCGCAATAGATTTGATTAACGGTTATCTGTTCTGCGGGCAGGCCAGCACGAAAGTTGATATGCAGGTTCCTGTAGCTGAAAACGGGCAGAACGGCAATAGCCAAACTATTTCTATGAAAGAACGCAAGGCGGCAGTTGCACACAGATACATAACCAAGAACGCGCC
>JAVVFI010000531.1:0-2895 GCA_032250555.1 Sedimentisphaerales bacterium | reverse complement strand
TTAATCGAATTGAAAGCAACCAAAGATCCCCGTGTTTTAGGCCGGGGCGATGTCTTCGACAATTATCCCTACTACGGCGGCGGAATCAAAAATGTATCACAAAAACCGACCCCAAAAAAGGACTAACACCACTCACGATAAGCGAATAAAAAAGCCGAGTAAAAATGCCCGGCTTTTTGCTTTATTCATTTCCTGAACAACTTTATTTCGGAAGGTTCTCCTTAGTATCGTCTGTTGTGTCGATTATTTTTCAGTACGAGGAACACCAAGAGCGTAGATGTCTTCCGGGCCGGTTTTATGATATTCGATGCTGAATGTCTGATTTTAGATGCCTCCGCCGTCGCTATCTTTTACCTATTCCTCTTGCCGCAAGACTTTTCTTGTCATTTCTGCGATGAATCCCGCCGACTGTAGCCAGCTATCTATCCCATCGTCGCTACCCAGAAAACGCCATGCTCCCTCAACATAGCCAAACTTATGTACCTCGTCTATGTCCTTGTTGGGTGATTCACTTGAAAAGATGGCACATAAGTCGGTTTCTTGCGGCGATTCATTCTCGATCATAACTCGACAGACAGTCGACTTTCTCAGTATAGATATGAAGTGTGACTGCATTTCCGGCGACGACAGTTTCTTGAACCGCTTGTTCTTGACAATAGGAAATACCTGTTCGAGAATGCTCTGGTCTTGGTGTTGATAAGCTGAAATTAATGTCAGGAAAGCATTCGCGGCCGTGGACAGGTCATTGAATTTACGTCCCTCTAATATTTGCTTCTTTGTGTTCTCAAAATACTCGATGATTTCGCGCTCCTGCCGGTTTATCTCAGTTTCGAGAAACCTGTCACTTCCAACCTGCTTTTCTTCTTCTATTGAACCGAAACTATCAACCAGACGCGGTTGGTTTGGGTCGCTGACATCTATGGACCTGACGCCCGATTGAGTGTTGGTTATGAAAATATGGTTACCTGCCAGACAAACACCTTCCACCCAATCACTAAAAGTGCATTTACCTTTTACCTTAAGCGAGTTGGGCTTACGAGTGTCTATGATAAACAATCCATTCTCATTCTTGTTGTTATTATTTCCGTTGGATAGATACACCAAGCCATTCCTAACACAAAGCCCTTCGCCAAATGAATTCGGGCCGGATTTATACTGGTTCACGATCTTCGGGCCCCGTGGATTACTGACATCTATAACTACAAGGCCGTGTCTCCCCGCCGCAACATAAACTGTCTTGCCTTCACCTCGAACAATCTCAGCCATAGGCTTCTTTTCATCCCAGGTAACCAATGAAAGCTTTTGTGGTTTGGATGGCCGTGAAACATCTATTAAAGTGATACCCTTTTGTAAATCTGCTACATAGGCATATTTACCGCTGACCCAGACATCCCATGCATCGGCATTCGTCCTGCATTGGCCTATCTGTTTCGGGGAATCCGGCTCTGAAATATCAAAGATGCGCAGTCCCTCAGAGCCTGCGGCTAAGTATGCGTGATTTTTATGTATATAAATACCCATACCGCTCACATTCTCCTGCTTCCATGTAATAACCGGAGCTTTTTTAGTAATATCCATTACCAACAATCCTCTCTTTGCATCTGCCACGTAGGCTCTATCTCCCAATATTTTTAGATTTCTATGGTAACCTCCATCATACACTGTCGTGACAAAATTCAACTTCCCATCCGTCACTTCAAAGATATGCGTGCCCTTCGCTCCGCCTGCGACAAATAGCCTGTTTGTGTGTTCGTGAAATGCAGCATCGAAGCAATACCCCATCACCTTATTCCTGCCTTTATCTCCTGCAAAGGCATTTGTTGTGGTGACGTACAAAAAAGCGATAGCTATTAATACATTAATGATTTTGAACCTTTTCATAATACAATCCTTTCAGAAGAAACTAACACAAAATGATCATTTTCCATAGGGAGGAGCCTGCAATTTCGTTCGTCAGGGATAAAAGCTTCTTGCCAATCTCCTACAAAAAGAACACCATGGCATTAAATCTGTTATCTACCTTAATCAAGTTTAGCGCTCTCTGTAATTCTTTACCTTCACTTCACCATTGGCGTCGTCCACTGTTATTCATCTCCCTCTTCGGTCGCCTCCGGGACATGAACAGTCTCAGCATCGGGACTGAAATTGATTTGGCCGGAATTTTCGTACCACTCTTCCCAGGCTGCTATGGCCTGCTCTTTTTCTTCTAAAGTCGCATCAGGGTGATAGCCAAAGTTGTGATCCGTTACTGTTCTCAGGCGATTGATCATAGTTGTGAGGCTTTTTTGCGCGGTTGGCCTCTTATCTTTGGGAATATCTCTTAAGAGCGGATCGTCGGCGTAATCGAATATGAAAGCGCCTTTTATATTGCGCAGTGCACCGATCATAACCGGCAAGGCGATACTGAGATCTCGCTGGGCCATATCTTTCATACCTTTTGCCTTGTAGGCAAGCCCCCGTGCTAGATAGCAGTAATGCGGCACGTCCTTATTCTTGGTGCGCATATCAATGACCTTCGAAAAGTTGTAAATTGCTTCATCATATTCACCCAATTCATAATGTGCCTTCCCTAACCAGAACCACGACCAATTCAGTTTGGGATCAATTTCAACCACCTTGGTGAACAGTTCCACTGCCTTGTGGTGCTGTCCTTCAGCTAAAGCATGCCTTGCCCGCAGAAATTGTTCTTTTGCAATCTCACCCTCTTTCATCCATGCCGGTTCTGGTATCTCTGGGGCACCGGGCCTATTGTCTATGAGCATTACACCATCAGGAATATCCGGTATGTCAAAGATATCTTCCGGGGGCTCTTCATAGCTGATGTCATAACCCCAAAGAGCTATGGGAAGCTTGCTTTCCGGATCGATATAGCAATCCTGGTTCACTTTTAGCCAA
>JAVVFI010000530.1:0-2899 GCA_032250555.1 Sedimentisphaerales bacterium | reverse complement strand
ATCCACTATCATTACCACAAACCTTGGATTTGATCGCTGGGAAGAAATATTTGGAGATCCAGTACTAACAGCAGCTTTAGTGGACAGACTAACGCATAAGGCTCATTTAGTAAACATGAATGGAGAATCGTACCGACTAAAGGAAACTAAAGAAATGCTAACAAAATAAAAATGAAAAAAACCAAAATCCGCTCGCATTATAGCAGTTGAAACTTTGAATCGCTGCGATCCACAACACAGCTATGCCTCTACTGTCTTGAACAAACTGCTGAGTGAAACCGAGCAGAAACAGCGGGCCACCGACCTTGTCCTCGGCTCGATAAGAAACCTTTATGCCATCGATACGGTGATAGCCGAATTCTCAGGCCGGCTCGTCGAGAGAATACCGGGCAAACTGCTCAACATTATCCGCATCGGTACCTGCGAGCTTATATATTCGCCTGATACAGCTCAGTATTCCATCGTCAACGATGCTGTTAATAACGCAAGGGCACTCATAGGTAAAAAACAGGCTGGCTTTGTAAACGCGGTCCTGCGCCAAATCACGAGAGGCATAACAAATCGCCAAATTGAGTTGTCTAAGAGCAATCCTGCTCGTACGCTTTGCCAGAGCCCGGAAACAGGCTGCGAATTCGACAGAGATATTTTACCCAATCCTAACCATTCTAAGGCTGATTACCTGAGTACGGTTTTTTCACTGCCCGGTTGGCTCGTATCCGATTGGCTCAGCAGCTTTGGCTTCGAATTAACACGCCTGATATGCCTGGCCTCGAATCGAAAGCCGGGTATCTACATCAGACCAAACAGCTTAAAAACATCAGTGCAGGAATTAGCTGAAAAGTTTCGCCTTGCTGATATTGAAGTCGATATAACTCCGCAAGACTCGATGATAAGAATAAAAAGACCCAGCACTATAACGCAGCTTCCTGGCTTTGCAGAAGGTCTGTTTGCCGTTCAGGATATTACAGCTTCACGAGTGATAAAAATACTCAATCCCAGCCTCGACTGGAAAATACTCGACCTCTGCGCCGCGCCGGGTGTAAAGACAACTCAATTGGCTGAAATTACTCACGATTCGGCAAAGATCATTGCAACCGATATCGATGCAGTACGGCTTAAAAAGGTTGAAGAAAATATTACACGTCTTGGCATAAAGAGCATAGAAGTGGTTCCTTATCAACAGCTTCAAAATTCTAAATTCGATTGTATCCTCCTGGATGTCCCCTGTTCGAACACCGGGGTATTGGCCAGACGTGTTGAGGCACGCCATCGAATAACGCCGGATGCGATAGCAAAACTTATAAAAACACAGACTGACCTTCTAAAAACCGCTGCGTCAATGCTCAATCCTAACGGAATAATCTGCTACAGCACCTGCAGTATTCAAAAAGATGAAAACAGCGGCCTTCTCGAACACTTCCTGCGGAATAGTCACGGTTTTATTCTCAGCTTCGAACAACTCACTCTCCCTTCGGCTGAGAACTTCGACTGTGACGGCGGCTACACAGCTGTCCTTTCCGCAAAATGATAAAAAGCTTGCAACATAAAATATCGAGCTTTTTTTGCATTTACAAACACAATCCACAGCTTATCCACAAATCATATTTACGATGTGCATAACCTGTTAAAAACATTTTTTTTTTGCGCGCAAAGTCAATAACCACAGAGACCTCTATCAAGTGGAAAAGAAATTCAATAAAACGCAATTGATTTGTTTTCGCGTTGTCCAATAATAGGGATGTTATCAGTATTATTAGTTATTCAAACTGGCTTTGTTTCAAAGAGTGAATTAGCTTAGAAAGAATGGATTCTTACCCTGCACTTAAAGCTTGAGCCTTAGCCTGGCAACTGCAGGATGAATGCCTTGCAAATAACAATCTGGCACTGGAAGAATACGAATGCAGGACATAATCACGGATGAGAGTTCGCGTACCGTTGCGTCTCAGATAAGCGACATTAACGAAGCGCTTTCTGAGCAGGTGGGTCCTCAGAAGTTTCGGATATGGTTTAAGAATTCAACCAATATGACCCTCGCCGACGGATATTTGAAGATTGGTGTGCCGAATCTTTTTATAGCGAACTGGATTGAGAAGCATTTTCTAAAAGATATAACCCGGGCAGTACGGACAGTAACCGGAACAGAGGCGAAGATAACTTTCAGTATAGACCAGGAGCTTTCGGGTCACCAGAGACGAACCAGAATGGATTCGAAAGCCTCCGCCGCTATGATCCGCGAAAAAGCCGGCCCGGGAAAAACCGCCGCTCAGGGACGCGGCAGAAAAAAACTTAAACTTTCTCTTGAGACTTTTGTTGTAGGCTCCTCGAATGAGCTGGCCTTCAACGCCGCCAAAGTAGTCGTAAATGAGCAACAAAGCCCTTTTAATCCGCTGTTTATTCACGGAGGATACGGGGTTGGCAAAACACATCTGCTGCAAGGGATTTGCAATGCAGTGTGCGAGAAGCGCCCCCAGACTAATTGGCTGTATCTCTCAGCGGAGGATTTTGTCAATCAGTTTGTGCTGGCCTTGAAGACAAAAAAGCTGGAGGCTTTTCGTTGTCGAATGCGGCAAACGGATTTGTTGGCAATCGACGACATTCACTTCCTGGCCAGCAAGCCTTCGATACAGGAGGAATTTCTGCATACGTTCAACACAATCAGTCTCGCGGGAAAACAGGTTGTGCTGGTCTCCGATGCTCATCCGAAAATGGTTGGCCAACTGTCGGAAAAGCTCGTCAGCCGCTTCGTCTCAGGAATGGTCGTAAAAATTGACTCTCCGGATTTCAAAACCCGCAGTCTGATATGCAGGCAGTACCTCAAAAACCAAAACTCAAAATTCAAAACTCAAAATGCACCAGTCTCCGAAAGCGTCATAACATACATCGCCGAAAATCTCCGCTC
>JAVVFI010000052.1:0-18834 GCA_032250555.1 Sedimentisphaerales bacterium | reverse complement strand
CGAAAAAAGCCACCAGTTGTTCCCACGGCTACCTGGCAAGGGCAGCGGAATACTCCCGAGGTTCCCAGGGCCACCATCAGTGTAATGAATGTGTATGAGTCTGATTTCGAATGGCCTGAAAATACCAGGATCACTTCTCTCAGGATAATCCAACATGTGCCAAAGCCCTGGTCCAGCCCTGTCACCAATAAGCCCAGAATGGGCTATTCGCAAAGCCCGACCGGAAGAGTGGTCCTTGGTACGGTGCCGGTAGAAGCCGACGGCAGCGCTTATTTCGAGGCGCCTGTAGAAAGGCTCATCTACTTTCAGGCCCTGGATGAAGATGGAATGGCTGTGCAGTCGATGCGGTCTGGAACTTATGTGCATCCAGGAGAGCACCTTACCTGTGTGGGGTGCCATGAAGACAAATGGAAGGCGCCCAATTTACGCACCAAGCCTTTGGCCATGCAGCGTTCTGCTTCTAAACTCGAAGCTGAGGTCGGCGGTGCCGAGCCGGTGAACTTTCACCGCCTCGTTCGGCCTGTATTCGAAAATAAATGTAAATCCTGTCATGAGAAAGAAGGCCAAAAGCCCGATTTCAGCTACGACAGCCTGGAGCCTTATGCTTTCTATTTTCATGCCGACGGCGGCTCCAACCATATGAGCTGGCTGCACGGTGGTTCCCGCACTATTGCAGGTAAGTTTGGCGCACGCTGGTCACGATTGTATAAGGAAGGGTATTTAAGCAAATCCCATTATGACGTTAACCTGACGAAAGAGGAATTACGCAGAATAATCCTGTGGCTGGATACCAATTCTCTGGAAATGCCTACCTTCAGTTTGGATAAGAAAATACAGGAGAAGGCTCGCCGAGGAGAGCTGGTGTGGCCGATACTGGACGTGGATCCGAAAAATCCACAGGGCATCGAACAAAACCGGAAATCGTCTTTTAGTATTAAGAGCCCCTGACAAAATGAGTCTGCATTTGAGCTGCTAATACATTACTTTCCTTTGTTATCGTTCGTATTTTCCCAGTCGAACACCCGGGACATTTCCCTTTGGATAGCATTGCATTTTTATGGCGGGACTGTTCATTGAAACTCGCATATCCAGTTTGTGGAAGTCCTTAATACCGATATCGACAACCCGGCTCCCGCGTCCGAAAGATAATTCGCTATGTACGGTTTCGAGATCCAGATATCTCTTGTGCTTTTTCCAGGTTACTCCCCAATTGAAAAGCCCCTGTCCCGGCCCGGGATAGTAGATATTGTCTCTAAGATTTAATTTCAAATCTGCCAGGGCCGAACCGGAGGGCGGCCCCTTTGCTGAATTGTTGTCAGTTTGGCTTTGTTTATTTGATGAGCCTTCCTGTATTGACTTTGGCCAGTGCCGCTGGTCGTCTATATCAAACCATCCCCAAACCTGTGCATCCCGATTATATGCTAACACATTATTGCGAACCGTCTGGTTATGATTCCAGACCGGTTCTGAACCGCCTTCTATAAGTGGTGTGGAACGCTTCTGCTCGCGAAAGCTTAATCCTTCTTTGTTTCCAATCAGAAGATTACGCTCAATGAGACAATATGGTGAGCTGGATATGCTTATACCAGCATTAGCTCCCCATGCTGACGGAGTAAATGCGAATCCGTTGCCGACTATCACGTTGTCATGGGCGTGAAGACTGTAAGAAATCTCATAAAAAATACCTGCGTTTTCGTTGTTTGAAATCAGACAATTCCTCACCTGGCATTTCTCATTGCCGATATCGAACCAGATTCCGTTACCCCTGTTCTCTGTGAAGATGCTGTTCTCAATGATTGCAGCCCTTGTAAAGACGATTTTGTCACCACCTGCTTCCCAGCCTCGATCGAATCCTTTAATATTATTGTTTGTTACTACACATCCCGTCATTAAGAGGCCGTGCGCACGGCCGGCGCTAAAACCCAATTGGCCGTTATATTGGAAGATGCAATTGCGAACGGTAATTCTCTCGCCTGTGAATTTTGCGCCGCAGGAATTAGAGTATTCGAACGTGCAATCTTCAACCTCATTATCATCTCCTGAGAAGTTCACCGCTCCGTGCTGAGCACGATTGGCAGCATACCGAAAGCGGATGCCTTTAGTCCGTACATGGTCCGCCTTACATGTCCAGATGGTACTGCGTGCGGAAGCTTCCACCATTATCTTTTTGCTGCTGATATCTCTATTAGCGCTGTCCCACAAATAGAGACGCTTTGTGTTAAGATCCACAAAAAATGTCCCACGGCTGAGTCTCTGTTTTTCAAGGACCTGTTTAAGTTGATAGCCATTCACAAACACCTGCTCGCATCTGCCAATTAATTTGTGATAGTCATCCGAGGGGTGTGTGTTGTTTATGTTCCAGGATATAAAACTATGAGGCCAGTCGGAAAAGAAAACAGAATCGTTGCCCTCGACTTTTTGCCATTGGGTAAGCCGGTCTGCGCCGGTGACAATTACAAGCTCTCCAGAGCCGGCTTGTATTGTAATGGGTTTTTCGGCTGTGCCGCTCTGCTCGACAGTAACCTGCTCGCGATAGACACCGCCATGGATTATTACCGTATCACCGGCTGTCAATTGCGAGACTGCTTCGCTGATTGAACGTACCTGACTGTCGGTATTGATGCCCGGCAGATTCTTCTGAGCAACATGCCAGATTTTGGCCTCTGAGGAAGTGCACAGAAATATCCAAAATATCATAAATCCAAGTTTCATCTGATTCAGTCTATGCTTTCTCATATATAAGTGCTTACCTCCTATAGAATACCTGTTTCAGCCGATTCAGTACCACTTCGGTGCATTATTAACACTATCAAAATTAGCCTATTATGTAAAGGATGGGATTCTGATTGAGTTTCAGGATTAAAAGACTATTACGATAGTTGCAGTTTTATAATAATTTTGGTATCTTAGCTTGCTTGGAGAGCCAAGTATCGTTGATAAATTCGCAGACATGAATTATTGGCTAAGAAGGTATTTTACTTGAATTCAATTAGGAGGTAAATCATGCGTACGAATCACATTAAGTTTAGGTTGTATCTGATTATTTTTCTGGTCGGTTTCTTCGGCTTATTCAGTACAGTAACTATCCAGGCCCAGAATCGAAAGTACAACGGACGTTACGAGGGTGCTAATTTGAATCGGATTGCTTTTCCTATCGGCGGAATTGGCGCCGGAATGGTCTGCCTGGAAGGAACGGGGGCCATTTCCCATGTTTCGGTTAGAAATACAATGCAGGTTTTCAACGAACCTTGCTCATTCGCAGCCTTATGTATAAAGGGAGCTAATGAAAACGTGGCCAAAGTATTGGAAGGCCCAGTTCCTGCCTGGAAAGTTTTCGGTGCTCCCAGTACGGGTAACGGTGCAGCCGGAACCAGTTTTGGTTTGCCAAGATTTGATGAAGCTTCCTTTCTGGCACGTTTTCCCTTTGGGGTAGTTACCCTGAAAGACAAGGAAGTCCCGCTGCAAGTAAAAGTTACCGGCTGGAGTCCGTTTATTCCCGGAGATCCGGACAATGCTTCTCTGCCCGCCGGGGCGCTGGAGTACAATTTCCGCAACGTTTCGAACAAGACTATCGATGCTGTTTTTTCTTACAATACAAAAAACTTTATGGCAATTGGCGGGAAAGGAAACGCGATATTACCTGTCAGAAACGGGTTTGTCCTTAACCAGGAAGGAACAGAAGAAAAGCCTGAAGATAAGGGTTCTTTTGCGTTGTTTGTCGATGACAATAATGTGGTTGTTGACCACTGCTGGTTTAAGGGCGGTTGGTGGGATTCTCTTACCCTTGCGTGGAAGAACATTCAGGAGGCTCGACTGCTTGATAATCCGCCAGTTGAAGGAGCATGCCCGGGTGCATCTTTGTTTGTGCCCTTCAAATTAAAACCGGATCAGGAAAAAACTGTTCGTTTGACGTTTGTTTGGTATGTGCCCAATACCAGCCTGCGTCTGGGTAAGGATGTTCCTGAAGCAGTTGACTGTGAAGACAGTGAATGTGATTGCCGCGGCAATTATGTTCCCTGGTATGCCGGCCGGTTCAAGGACATCAAGGATGTTGCCCGCTACTGGCGTCGCAACTATAATGATTTGCGCCGTAAAACAGCTCTATTTACAGACACTTTTTATGACTCAACTCTACCTGCTGAAGTTATCGAGGCTGTTGCGGCCAACTTAACTATTCTCAAAAGCCCGACAGTCCTGCGGCAAAAAAACGGGCGTCTATGGTGTTTCGAGGGTTGCAGTGATAATCGGGGCTGCTGCCACGGTACCTGCACGCACGTATGGAATTATGCTCAGGCGATACCTCATTTATTTCCTTCACTTGAACGGACTCTGCGTGAGACAGAGTTTACCGAAAGTCAGGATGAACGCGGACATCAGATTTTTCGAACAGCTTTACCCATACGACCTACCACACATGATTTTCACGCTGCGTCCGATGGTCAGCTCGGCGGAATTATGAAAGTTTACCGTGAATGGCGCATTTCCGGAGATACGCTCTGGCTAAAAGGATTGTGGCCCAAAGTCAAAGCCAGTCTGGACTATTGCATTAACACATGGGACCCCAGGGGTAAAGGTGTTTTGGAAGAGCCCCACCATAACACGTATGATATCGAATACTGGGGACCTGATGGACACTGCTCCAGCTTTTACCTTGGTGCTCTTGCTGGTTCGATAGAAATGGGCAAAGCAATGAATGATGATGTCTCCCGTTATAGCGGGTTGTTGGCTAAGGGGAAAAAGTTCCTTGAGAGAGAGCTTTATAACGGAGAGTACTTCTACCAAAAAATCCAAACGGAAGGTTTGAATGCCAAGTTTAATCCGCTTAATACTTCACAAAATGGACCGGGTTATAACCACATAGTGAACATGCTTAATACGCAGGGACCCAAATACCAATACGGTACGGGTTGTCTGTCGGATGGTGTCCTTGGTTTCTGGATTGCGCGTACGGCCGGGCTCGGTGAGATAGTAGATGCCGAAAAAGTAAAAAGCCATTTAGTAGCTGTTCACAAGTATAATCTCAAGCATGACCTATCTGACCATGCCAATCCGCAACGGCCTGCTTTTGCTCTGGGGAAGGACGGCGGTCTTCTTTTATGTACCTGGCCGCGAGGCGGGCAGCTATCTATCCCCTTCGTTTACAGTGACGAAGTATGGACCGGTATTGAATACCAGGTAGCCTCCCACCTGATGCTCGAAGGCGAAGTGCCGGAAGGGCTTGAGATTGTGCGAGTATGCAGAGACCGATATGATGGGCGTATTCGGAATCCTTTCAATGAGTACGAATGTGGTCACTGGTACGCCCGAGCTTTGTCCAGCTATGGCTTGCTGCAGGGTCTTACCGGCCTGCGTTACGATGCTATCGATAAGACGCTCTATATAGATTCTAAAATCGGTGACAATTTCCGCAGCTTCTTTTCGACCGAAAGCGGCTTTGGCACTGCCGGTCTAAAAGATGGAAAACCTTTTGTCGAAATTAAATCAGGAGAACTTGACGTCAGGCAGGTAAATCTATCCGGTCGTAAAGTGTCTCTGTGAAAAAACTTATTTTGGTTTTCGTTATTCTATTATGCCTAATGATTCAATACAATTTAACCGGCGTAAATTTATTCAAGGTTCGGTTGTTATGTCGTTGGGGCTTATCAATATGGTTGCTTATACGAAACAGTCAAATCCTAAGATTGAGCACATCGAGTTGTTTACCGTGCGCTATCCGACTAAAGGATACTTTAAGTTTTTCGTTGGTCCGGACGGTAAATACGGTCGCGGCGCAGTTATAGTAAAGATTACAACCGGTGACGGTGTAGTTGGCTGGGGCCAGAGTATTCCTTCGCCGATGTGGAGTTACGAGACTCTTGATACGGCCAAAAGTGTGTTGCGAGATTATCTGGCTCCGGCCCTGATAGGTCATAATCCCCTGGACATTAAACGGGCTCATAAGGCTTTGAATCTTGCTCTGGCTCCGGGTTTTTCCACTGCAATGCCTATAGCCCGCTCCGGCCTGGATATAGCTCTGTACGATTTAGCAGGTAAGCTCAAAGGCCAGTCCCTGTCACAGATGTGGAATCGACCGCGAGGTGGGCCGCTAACGCTGAGCTGGACGGTTAACGCCCGGACGCTTGATGAGGCCGAAGAGGTTATCTATGCCGGTTATAAACGAGGGTACTCAAACTTCAACATCAAAGTCGCGCCTGACCCGGAATTCGATATTGCTCTTGCAAGATTAGTTCGTAAACGAGCACCGGAGGGATTTTTATGGGCAGATGCTAATGGCGGATATGACCAGGCCACTGCTCTTACGGTAGCGCCGAAACTGGCTGATGCCGGTGTCGATGTGCTTGAAGCGCCGCTTAGACCAAATCGCATAAGCGGTTACCAGGCCCTGAAAAAGCAAGGAGCTTTGCCTATTCTGATGGACGAAGGTATTGTTTCCCCGGTCGAACTTACCGAATTTATTCGTCTTAAAATGCTCGATGGAGTTGCAATGAAACCATCTCGCTGCGGCGGACTTGCTCCTGCGAAACGGCAGATTGAAATCCTTCTGAATGAAGGCCTTATGTGGCTGGGCAGTGGGCTTACTGATCCGGACATCTCTATGGCCGCAGCGCTGGCACTTTACGGTGCATATGGTTTGAAAAAGCCGGTTGCACTCAACGGCCCGCAATTTCTTACAACTGACGTTCTCACCAGGACTCTGGATATTAAGAACGGTTCAGCAACGGTACCGGTTGGGCATGGCCTGGGTATAGAGGTTGATGAGGCAAAAGTTATCGAGTTGATGAAAAAGACGACAGGTTCCGAAAAAATTCGGATATGACAACCATTATATACTCTTTGATGGGTTAATATGGAGAAAGATAGTAACTATGGACCGAAGAGATTTCATGAAAACGTCAGTAGTTGCGGGGGCGTACGCAATTCTGGGATCGCCGTGGGCAGCTGCAAAAGATAATCAAGAGCCGTGGTTCGACCGCCCGATGCGCTGGGCTCAATTGGTCCTGGTGGAAAACGATCCCGGCCGGTTTGACCCGGATTTCTGGCTTGATTACTTTAAGCGCATTCACGCTGATGCCGCCTGTTTAAGTGCCGGTGGTGCGGTTGCGTACTATCCTACGATGGTCCCCATGCACCATCGAAGTGCGTGGCTCGGAGATTCCGATTCATTCGGTTATCTTGTTCGGGGATGTCGCAAAATGGGGATGGCGGTAATCGCCCGAACTGATCCGCACGCAACCTGGAATAACGTCTATCAAGCTCATCCGGATTGGATAGCCGTCGATTCGAAAGGGCAGAAACGTCGCCATTGGTCGAATCCGGAATTGTGGGTTACGTGTGCTCTCGGCCCATACAATTTCGAGTTCATGACCAAGGTTCATAAAGAGATTATGACGCTGTATCAACTGGATGGTATTTTTTCTAATCGCTGGGCAGGCCACGGACTCTGCTACTGTGAGCATTGCATTCGAAATTTTAAGTCATATTCCGGAATGGACCTGCCTCGGACGACTGACCGTCATGATCCGGTTTATCGTAAATACTCACAGTGGCGAATTGAACGATTAAAAGAGTTGTGGTTTTTGTGGGACAAAAAAATTCGCAATGTCAAGTCCACTTCGCGGTATATTCCCAACGGATTTCCGGATAACGTCGTAACAGGTGCTTTGTCTGATATCTTTTTCACCGATCATCAGGCAAGAAGGGGCGTCATCCCGCCCTGGTCTAACGGCAAGCGTGCTAAAGAGCTGCGTGCAACGATGGGAATGAAACCTCTCGGCGGCATATTCAGTATTGGCTTGGAAGAACGTTACCGGTGGAAGGATTCGGTACAGAGTGAGCCGGAAATCCGAATATGGGTTGCCGAAGGTACAGCTAACAACATGCGCCCATGGTTTGTCAAATTCTCGGGGACCATCTACGACAAACGCTGGCTCAAGGTTGTTGAAAAAATCTATAAATGGCATCATCGGGTCGAGCCTTACTTGAGAAATATTGCGCCGCTCGCCCGCACGGCGATGGTCTATTCGGAACAGACCGAAAAACACTATGGAGGTGAAAAGTGGCAGCAGGGCAGTAGCGGTCATGAGCTGGGGATGTACCATGCTCTCGTCGAAGCACGTGTACCGTTCGAGATGGTGAACGACCGATTACTCAATGCTGAACATCTTAAGCCGTTCAAATTACTGATTCTTCCGAACATTGCAGCTCTTTCTGAAACACAGTGTGAGCAGCTCAGGAAATACGTAAACAGCGGAGGAAGTTTAGTTGCCACCTTCGAAACATCTCTGTACGACCAGGATGGTAAAAAGAGGCGTGATTTCGGCCTTGCCGATATGTTCGGCCTGTCATATAACGACCGGATTGAAGGGCCGATGAAGAACTCGTATTTAAGGCTAAAGAGCGATTTGAAAACAGGCCGGTTCCATCCCGTCCTAAACGGACTTGAAGATGCATATCGTATTATCAATGGGATTTGGCGGCTGGATGTAAAGCCTCGCATGGATTTCCCCTCTTCAGTGACACTGATTCCTACTTATCCCGACCTGCCGATGGAGCATGTTTATCCGAGAAAACCGGAAACCGATATCCGGGAAGTGTATTTGCGAGAATTGGGAGAAAGCCGGATTGCTTACATTCCGTGGGATATTGACCGGACATTTTGGGAAATTATGAATGTGGATCATGGCAGACTTCTGAGAAATATCATCAACTGGGCCGCAAATGAAGAGCCGCCCGTTAAGGTAACAGGCCCCGGGATTCTTGATGTGACTGTATGGCGGCAGAAAAAATCAATGACTGTTCATCTTGTCAATCTTACCAACCCGATGATGATGAAAGGCCCGTTCCGGGAATTCATTCGCATCGGCGAGCAAAAACTTCAGATAAAAACTCCACGAAATATGAAAGTGAAAAAAATCCACCTGCTCGTTAGTGGTACAAATCCGGATTATCAAACTAAGGATGATATTGTTTCGCTTACTGTGCCGTCGATTCTGGATCACGAAGTTGTAGCGTTGGATTTAGTGACATAACGGCCTGCATTTTATAAAGGTAATCATTTTTTCACGATTAAGTATTGCGTAAGCTATTTTCAAGGAGAAAGAAAATGAAGATATGGTTTACACTGCTGAGTTCGCTGCTTTTCTGCTGTTCGGCGATTGCCGACGATGCCTTTGTCGAGTTGTCAAAGCACCTTGAGAAGACACCTGCCTTAGTTGTCATGGTTTGCGAAGGAAATGAGGGAGACCTGGTGACTATTTCCGGACTCGTAAAACAAACCCCATGGACGATTTTCTGTCGGGGCACCACATCATCAGGGCTTGTAAATATCCGCGATTGGGCCAGAGAGCAAGGAATCCTGGGGGGGCGGGTATATGTTGTGGACGACAATGGTACGTCGCTCTGGCTGGCCGGAGATTTGGCTGATGCCGTGTGGGTGGCTCCGGGCATGAATAATCCACCTTCCAGAAAGGAAATTCTGCGCGTGCTGCATCCCGGCGGTGTTTGCGTTGCTTCGGGAAAGGTAGTCTTCAAGCCAGCTCAATCCGGTGTAGATGAATGGAATCATCCATACCATGGACCGGACAACAATGTGGTCTCGCAAGATCAAACTGCTCGCTTACCGGGGGAATTGCGCTTCCAGACGTATCCAGTATTCGCGGCAATGCCCAATCAGACGCTTTTTGCGGATGGGAGGATTTTCTTCTTCTCCGGGCATATCGCATTCCATGAGCGTGAGGAACCACTCTTGAATACTCTTACAGTTCTCAATGCGTATAACGGCTTGCGCCTTTGGAGCCGTCCGCTCGATCCGCGCTAAGTCGTCCATAATGTTGTTAAGCTGGCTACGGACAGCGAGGTGGTTTTTGCCGAAGGCGGGACTCTATGGATGCTGGATGGCGCAACCGGACAGGAACGCGGTAAGTTCAGAGTTCCGGCGGAGGCAAGCGCCGCCGGTGACACGGACTGGAAATGGATTGTGCAGAGGAGGAACATACTCTGGGCTGCATTCGGCCCACCAGACGCTCATGTTGCTCCCCATATGCAGAAAGGACAGATGGGCCACTGGCCCTGGAACGTAGCTAACGATCAGTACCGGGGTATCACCAACAACTTCGGGGCGGCAAGAAGACTGGCAGCCTTTCGATATCCCAAGATGGAGCTGATCTGGAGTGTAAGTGAGTCGGAGGCTTTTGACGCTCGAGCCCTTTGTGTCGAGGGCAATCGCATCTTCGAGATGGCGCCGAGAAAGTACATGGCTGCTCGCGACTCTGTCACAGGCAGACAGTTGTGGCGCCGAACACCCGAAACGTCTGAAGATCTCTTCAATGCTCTCGGCAGTTCGCTCAAACGCCAGGGTTGGGGCCTGGGATGGTCCACCTATTGTTGCACGCGGGCTAAAGATAATGTGGTGTGCATCGCTGGGCCGTCATACAAGAATACTATCTGCGTAAGCTTAGAAAATGGCAAGCTACTCTGGACTTCGAACATCCCCTCTCCCCATCCGTTCTTCTTCAAAGATGCTCTCTATGTTGTGCCTCGCGTGGCGAATCCAGCGGCTTTCTGTCGAAAGGTTAATCCGCTCACCGGCGAAGTGCTCGACGAATTCAGTCTGGGAGTGATTGGCTCATGTACCCGCTTGACGGTGACACCGAACCAGTTTTATTACCGTCCGGGAGGTGGAGAAGGCAGAACTGTTTATGTCGATATTGCAGCACGAAAACTTTCCGACTACGAAGGCGTCGTCCGTCCCGGTTGTTTCGACGGGGTGGTACCGGCGAATGGGCGGCTTTATTGGATGCCGCTGGCTTGCGATTGTTGGCAAATTCACGGCACATTCTCAATGGCCCCTCGCTCGACACTTAATGGATCGAGAGTACCATCGCAATCGCCTGCATGGGACGTGCCGGTTTCGAGTGCGCCAGCGGCCCGGGATGACTGGCCAATGTTTCGAGCTAACTCTGTCGGGACGGCCAGGGTTTCCGCTGAGGTCGGGCAAAATGCGAGGCAGTTATGGCGACGGCGTTTGCCGGGCGGTGACCTGACTGCGCCTATATGCGTTAAGGATCGCGTCTTCGTAGGCGGGACAGACGGCACGGTACGGGCCCTTGATGCTGCCAATGGAAGAATCCTTTGGCAGGTGTCATCCCATGCTGCGGTTCTGCAGTCACCGGTTTATGTGAACGGACGAGTTATTTTTGGCTCGTGCGACGGTGCTCTTTACTGTCTGGATGCATCCAATGGGCGGCTGTTGGGGCGTACCGAACTGGCGCCTGAGAAGAGATTCGTGAACATTATGGATCGTATAATGTCTGCGTGGCCGATAAGCGGCGGGGTCGTCTTTAGCGACGATGAAGTAGCCTACACGGCAGCAGGAAGCACTGCTGCAGACGGAAGTGTGGTCGTTGCTATAGATGTCACTACTGGAAAACTCCGCTGGCGGCAGGCATACACTCCTGACCGGAAAGAACCAAAACTGAGCTTCGGTGTCCAGGGAAACATCCTGTTGAAGAACAACACGTTATACATCAACGGTGGCGCTCCCGTGGGAATTGTGGCACTTGACGCACATACCGGTAAAAATCCTCGTGTTGTCTCACGGCTCGAGGCGGGAATGGAAATGTTTCTGGAGCCAGGCGACAAACCGTCAAGTACCGGCCCTGAGCTTTTCTCACACGAGCGAGCCAGGACTACCATCTTCAAACGCCACCAGGGTCGCTTATATTTCCAGACATCTGGCCGGCACATTGCCTTGATAGACGGCCGCATTTTCTGTTCTCGTGATTTGCGAGCACTCGACCGCATAGTTGATTTGATGAATAAGGATCCAAGGACCGGCGGTAAAATGGGAGGGCTTACGATTCCGCAAGATGTGATGAAAGTCCCTGTGGACGATTCCATTCTTTGGGCAGGTAATGTGGCGAACGTGTGCGGCTTGGCTGTCTGTGCAGATGGACTTGTAGTTCTCCACCACGACAGCGTTGAAGGAGTCTCTATAAACGGCCGGTCGTTGTGGACCGCTCTGTTACCAGCGCCGCCGGTACGGTGGGGCATAGCGCTTACCAGGAAGGAATGTGTGGTGACGCTATCGAACGGATTTGTGGTTTGCCTGGAAAGGGATTTGGAGGGAAATTTAAACAACAATATCAAATAAACAACTAAAAGGGGCCTATATCAAATCAATATAGGCCCCGAATAAACTAAAATCTACAATATGAAATCTACAATTCTAAGGCACCTCTTTATATAATCGAATATCATCGAAGAATACCATACCTGAGCCGCCCGCTGCGGGATTATTCTTATTACCGAAACCGAGAGTAATTGTATTGATATTGGCAAGATTTACACCCTGGTCTGCAAAGCGTGTCAGGTCAATAGTCCATCTTGTCCAGGTGCCTGTCTGTGCCGCGTTGGGATTATCGTTAGTGACAACCGCATTACCGTTTAGAGCGACATACATCGGCTCGGCGGTATTAGATGCATCTCCGTAGAACCACAGTGACAATACTCCAACACCTTCCTTCGTCCAGTCACGATTAGAACTCAACGTTAAAGTCGCTTCGGATTTGCCAACTGCGTTGTCATAGGCCATTGGCATCGACTGCAAACCGCCGTGAACGATAGTCTGCTCTGCAAAAGGAGCATTAGCATGACCAACGATAGAGCCGTTTATCGCCGGATTGTCGAATCCATCCGCCCAGGCCAGATATATCCGGTTGCTCCCGGGCTCGCCTTCATCAAGGTCATTGTAGCTCTCCATATCATCCACAATTAGGAAGTTCACTGTAGTGAAACTCCAGAGAGGACCGGTCCACGGGCTGTCTGCGTTGGCAGTATTGGCCTCATCTATGCGCCAGTAATAAGTTGTGGCCCACTCAAGTTCTCCGGGTTCATAGCTTTCGGAACCAAGATTTCCACTGCCTTTATACTCAGGCGAACTTGTATCGGCGTTTTTGACCGCATCTTTGTCTGTGCCGAAGTAAACTTCATGTGAAGCACCGAAGACTCCCGGCGCCCAGGTAAGAACTGGTACCTGCGTGACATCCACAGCGCCTTTAGCGGGATTCGGGTTTCCGACTGTGCCCTCAGTAGTAAAGCTCCAGACCTGGCCTTTGTGTGTACCGAAGCCGTCGAACTCATCAATGCGCCAATAGTAAGTCTTGGCTAATTCAAGAGTACCGGGACTATATGTTGCAGTTCCCTGGGGAAATCCTACAGTAGCGGTGTTGACGTCGTTAAAATTATCTCCAAAATATACAGTGTGTAGTTTCGAGCCGAAACCCGGTGTCCAGCTAAGCTGTATATCCAGAACTACAGAGTAAGCAACATCTGCCGGTTCAGGTTCAAAGGCGGTCTTTGGTGGAACCATAAAGCTCCAGACATCGCCTTTCCACGGGCTGTTCGGATCGGCGTCATTAACTTCGTCGATTCGCCAGTAATAGGTTGTGCCCGGAGTAAGACCATCCGGATAAGGGAAACCGGGAAAGCCGACAACATAAAATGTCTCAGGCTGGTTGCTTCTGAAAGTCTCACCGATGCCGTTGTCCACATCATCGAAATTCTCGCCGAAATATACATCGTGTGAGACGGCGGCTTTTGACGGTGACCAGTTTAGGCTCACCCACGTATCCTCATGCACGGCTTCATCAGCCGGGATTGGATTATTGGCGATACCGGGAATAAATATCAGAGCATTTTCATAATCCTCATCGGTTGGCCTATAGCCGGGGTCATCCGTCCACACGAAGACATCCCAGAACGCGGTATCAGCACCTTGCCTGTGAAAGATGTACATCGAGTTCTCACAATTTTGAAGCTCTTTGGTGCTTCCCTGGTCATTTCCCCACCAACCCCATGGATCAACCGTCTCTTCTAAGATTCGGTCATCATCATTAACAAATGGTGCTGTTCCATCGCCTCCCGGGAATGGGGGGCCTTCGGGAAACTCTGCGTCACCGGGATCTCCCTCAACGAGCATATAATCCGATAGATTGTCCGGATTCAAAACGCGCGCCCAAAAATACCAGGTCCCGCTCTTGCCATCGGCTGAACTTATATCGAATGTCCAGCGAATCATACCGCCGGCGCCGCCTGTCCGGTTAATTGCCTGACCGAACGCATCAGCCACATCAACAACCGGATAATATTCATCCGTGTCGGGATTGCGTTCATCGAAATCCTCGGCTTCGAACCATATCTGGTGGCCGCCTCCGTAGTTGGAGATTTTGTAGTTTGTTACGGCATAGATGGGTGTTGTTATTATCAACAATGCTATGAAAATACCGAGTAACATTTGTCTTGATGTATGGTTACACATTTTTGTTTCCTCCTTATTGATTGATGGCAAAGTAGTACGTGTTTGTTTGAAAAATACCTTATGATTTGAAACAACCTCCTTCACTAAAAACCGGACACTAAATAGTGCAGTCAAAATTCATCTACAGACATAAAATCCCTGGTAGTTTCGCTAATTACATTTATACTAAATCACCTGTGTTCCAGTCAAGAAGAATTATTACAAAGCCGTATTGTTTTTCACCCTTTTTTTCGATCCGAAAACAGAAGTTTTTGAATAGTCATTTGAGGTCAAAGAATCTGCCCTGCTGCCTCTTAAATGGTTGATTGAGGAGCCATGCAGGCTTCAACAACGGCGGTCGAACAACAATTTTATTTAGGAGTGTTGACAGATGTGCAGAGAGTTGCTATAAACTCAATATCTCTGATAAATTAAAGATGCTGTCGGGACAAATTGGCAACTCAGATTGAATTTAAGATTTGCCGAATTTGACGTAAAGTATTTTTAAGTAAAGATTTGGAGAGGTGGCCGAGTGGCTGAAGGCAACGGTTTGCTAAACCGTCGTAGGGGTAAACACCTCTACCGCGGGTTCGAATCCCGCCCTCTCCGTTATATTGATGACAGTAAGTGTCAAGTGGAGTCTAAGTGCACTAAGAATAAAGAGGTTACAACAAACAAGGCCGAGGGTGATTCAACACCAAATGAGCTTCCTGAAGTGTCAACCGCAGACAGGCCCAGCACAATCAAAGTAACCAGTTCCGACAAGCTGGACAACAAGCAGAACAACAAGCCAACAAAATCAGACAGTGATTTAGCTGAAATTATCGAAACATGGCCCGAACTGCCGGATGCTATCTGTTCGGCTATTGTGGCTATCGTGAGGGCCTCTAAAGAAAAGCTCAAAGGGTAGATGAAGAGCAATGTTTAATGATATCTCCTGAGATGATAATAGCTCAATAAAAAAGATGATTAAAAAAGTGAAGTAGTAAAACCCACTAAAAGTCTATTACTTATTCACAATAGCAGGATTGTTAAGGTAATCGCAGATGTGGAATACTTTCAGTTTCTCAGTTAGGTTTTATACACTTATATCTTATAAGTTCTTTCTCAAAGTTTTTTATTCGATTTCCCCAAAAAGTTCATTGCTTTTGCCCTGCCTAGTGCTTACAATTCACAGCTATGTATTATAGACAGGCTGTAATAATATTGAAAATGATTTATTTGCCATGAAACTTGGCACAGCGTGACAGATTTGGCAAAAGTACTGAAAGGAATTTTTCATGGGAAGACGTAGAGATAGACGCAATAAAAGAAAAGAAAAACAACAAAAAACGCGTCAGGCCAATTCCCATCGTAAGTCAAGAGAACGTGCACGCAAAGCCGCAGCAATTGCCCCCTGATTTGGCCTGAGTGGTCGAGGCATGGCCTCCGCTATCCGTTCGGCCATCGTAGCGATTGTGAAAAGCTCCAAAGACTCGTAGGGCAGGTGTTTTGGCTCACTTCAACAATTAAATATATGTAATACTTAACTTTAGTCCTCAGAAAATAACTCCATTTGTTTATCTTTCAGATACGCACGTTTTAGTTCTGATGGCGGAAAATGTATTGGCAGAGAATACACTTTGTTTAGCATATCGTTTGACCTACAGCGTGCAATTATATACGGTGGTGGCTCTCCTACGACTGTCAATATCCTATTTCCGTATAACCGATATTAAGGGCTGTTTGGTACTACTCTTACTTTGTCTCCAACTTTGAATCGGTTGGCTTAGATTCAGTATGTATTTTCTGCTTAATCCTTTCAAATATACACAAAAAAACTGAATTCAATATATAATTTAATCTGATGGACACATTGTTTATAATGTTGATTAAATTCCTAAGTTCACTGGGTGAGCTAATACTGGCCTTGGTTGCCTATACATAAGTGAAAAAGAATATGAAATGTAACACATTAAAAATATTTCAAAATGTATCAACATTTTCTTATGAAATGCCGATATTCCAAGTATGAACAGTTCCGATAACCTTTTTCACAGATGGTATTACTATGAGTGAAAGATTCATTTATGACTTGGTTATCCTATTTGTAATCCCTTTATGAAACTACAGTTAGGAATGGAATTCAAATGAAAGTGTGGATTTATCAAACTTTAAATAGCTTAATATGCTTGGCAGCTGTCATTATACCTGCTATTGCAGTCTTTTGCAGCCTCCGTTTAAAGCTTAGAAACCGAGTTAGGCGATTAGGAACCTCAGTTGAAGAACATGAAAAACGTCAACTATATGAGAGTAAACTACGTGATCTCCAAAGTAAGATATACGATCTCCAAAAAACAATAGATCGTCTGGTAAAACAGTTTGAATCACCATATAAGGAGACCACCTCCATACCATCATTAGAACAATTGGACAGCTTGTTATTAGCGCTTGGAGGAATCACAAATGATATTAAAAGAAACGATTCTGGATCACCAAGAGATGTTGTCATATCTCCAACAGTTACACAGGGCCGAACAGATCTCCTGATCCCTATCGATGAATTACACAAGCAGCCAACACCAATGACTAGGAAGAAGCCTAATCGAAAAAAGAAGAAAGACTTCGCTATTTCTTGACCAGTAAAGATGCTACAAGCACGAAGAAGACTCTGTATGCTGCTATAAACATAGTATTTGACTCTATTTAAGAGTACAAATACTTACGTCAATTATAAACCTGCGGCAATCCTGTTTTTACGTTATTTTCCAAAATTGTTTCTATCAGCAGGTGAATTACAGTCGCCTGTTTTCAAAACTGACACACAATTATCGCTATTTCAACTGTTGTCTAAAATCATTACGGCAGCCGTGGGATATCATCAAACTCTTGTCAGTTCGCACTTGCTAATCGTAATGAAGGCCGATATAATCCGATAGGTTTTTTGGATTTGTATTCAGATTATTTTTTGGAGGAATACCATGGATCGTCGTGATTTTCTTAAAGCCGGAGCGGCCGGTCTGGCCTTGTCAACTGTTGGCGGTTACGCCACTGGATTTGCCGGCCAGGGATCGAAGAAGGTAGGATTGATTGGTTGCGGCTGGTACGGGAAGAGCGCTTTGTTTAGACTGCTTCAGGTTGCTCAGGTTGAGGTGGTGTCACTCTGTGATGTTGACAGTAAGATGCTGGCCGAGGCCGCCGAGATGGTGGCCGCTCGCCAAAGGTCAAAGAGGAAACCCCGAACTTACGGGGACTACCGCGAAATGCTTAAGCGGGAGCGGCTCGATATCGTTCATGTCGCCACGCCTGACCATTGGCATGCATTGGCGATGATAGCCGCTGTTAAGGCCGGGGCCGATGTTTATGTCGAGAAACCGGTCAGCACCGATGTCGTTGAGGGACAGGCTATGCTTGCCGCGGCCCGAAAATACAAACGTGTTGTGCAGGTAAATATGCAAAGACGCAGTACCCCGCATCTGGTCGAAGCACGTGAGAAAATCATAAAAGCCGGCAGGCTCGGTAAGGTCGGCCATGTCGAAATCTGTTGCTATTATCATATGCGTGCCCGGGGGAATCCGCCCGATACGGCTCCCCCCGAACATTTTAATTATGATATGTGGACCGGACCTGCTCCAAAGCGGCCGTATAATTCGTTGATCCATCCGAGGCGCTGGCGCGCGTTCATGGAATACGGTAACGGTATAGTTGGTGACATGTGTGTGCACATGCTCGACATGGTGCGGTGGATGCTGGATTTAGGCTGGCCGAAGAGCGTCAGCTCGTCCGGCGGTATCCTGGTGGATAAGGAAAGTAAAGCTAATATTTCCGATACACAGATAGCAACGTTTGACTTCGAAGAGATGCCTGTGGTCTGGACACATCGCACATGGGGCAGTGCCCCCGATCCTGAGTATCCATGGGCGGCTTTTATATATGGCGATAAAGGGACGCTTAAGGCGGACGTCCATAAGTACGATTTCATTCCTCGCGGTAAAGGCGAAAAGGCGCACGGCGATGCACTCTACGAATATGACCAATTCCCGGAAGACGAGACTGAGAAAGACCTGGAACGTCACGTGGCCTCGGCAATGCGGCGTCACTGGAAGAACTTCTTAGCCGCCGTTGAGACTCGCGGTAAGCCTGTCTCTGATATTGAGCAGGGCTATATCACTGCTGCTTCGTGCATACTGGCCAACATTGCATGCCAGCTTGGCCGGACGCTTGTATGGGATCCTGAAAGAGGCCGGGTTGTGGACGATGACCAGGCGAATCGTTTACTTCGCAGACCCTATCGCAGGCCATGGATTCATCCTGATCCGGAAAATGTTTGATCAGGTCTTTGATATTCCAACTTTGCCGATTGTATAGTTGCATTATGAGAAATCCTGAATGAAGACTCTACGCTTTGGGATAATTGGCTGCGGCATGATGGGGCGAGAATTTGCCAGTGCCGCTGCCCGTTGGTTTCATCTGCCCCGGATGAACGTGCGGCCTGAGATAGTGGCAATTTGCCGTCGCAACATTTCTGCGGAAAATACCCGGTGGTTTAAGGACAACAT
>JAVVFI010000529.1:0-2914 GCA_032250555.1 Sedimentisphaerales bacterium | reverse complement strand
GTAGCAGTAATAATGGGTAGCACCAGCGACTTACCGGTGATGCAGGATGCCATCGATATATTAAAAGGATTCGATATTGAAGTAGAAGTGGATATCGTTTCTGCGCACCGAACTGAAAAAGAATTTCAAATATGCTGTCTTCAAAGTCTGTTCCGGAGTGTATGAATTTCAGGCTCCTTTTGAGCCAAATAATTAATAGTAAGGAATTGGACATGATAAACAAAACAACACGAAAAAGCTTTTCTCTGATTTTTGTTATATTACTGGTTTCTGTAGTACAGGGACAGGAGTGGACTCGCTTCCGGGGCCCGAATGGGCAGGGGATAAGCCAGGCCGAAACGATGCCGGTCAAATGGACGGAAAAGGATTTCAACTGGAAAGTGAAACTCCCTGCAGGAGGCCACAGTTCACCGGTTATCTGGAAGGATAAGGTGTTCATAACCTGTGAGAATCCACAGTCTGCCGGAGGCATACTTTTAGCTCTTGATGTTTCCGACGGTCATACGTTATGGACAAAACAATATAAACTCACTGCTTACAAGCACCATAATGACAACACTCTTGCTACCTCCACGCCTGTTGTAAACGCCGACTGCGTTTATATCCTGTGGCAAACAAGTAATGAGGTGATTTTGGCCGCGGTTGACCATAGCGGCCATGACCTCTGGCAGCGCAATTTCCCCGGAATATATTCTCGTTTTGGGCCTGGAACCTCGCCCATGCTTTTCAACGATCTCGTTGTATTTAGTCATGAGCATTGGAAAGGCCGTAAAGAATTTCAAAGTTCATGGATTGCTCTCGACAGAAAAACAGGCCAAACGCGCTGGACGAAAGAACGAAATAACAGCGAGATATCATATTCTACGCCCTGTGTTTATTCCCCTGAAAGCGGCAAACCTCAATTGATTTTCACCAGTTGGTCCCATGGAATTTCTGCTGTAGAGCCCTATACAGGAAATGTAATATGGGAATATCAATCTGCACTGCCGGCGCGAGTCGTTAGTTCTCCGGTAATTGCCGGCGATTTAATAATCGGCTCATGCGGCAAAGGCGGAGCCGGAAAACAATTATCAGTCGTCCGTGCAGGATCACGAAATAATTCCAAAAAACCCGAACTTGTTTATATATGCACGCGTAAGTCCGCTCCTTATGTTCCGACATCTCTTGTTAAAGACGGCCTGCTCTTTACTTATCACGACCAGGGTGATGTTTCCTGCCTGCGTCTTGAGACTGGCGAAGTACTCTGGTCTGCAAAACCGGGCGGCAGGTTTTACGGCTCGCCGGTCTGGGTCAACGGTAATTTATATTGTATCAATAGAGCGGGTGACGTTAGCGTAATTAAAGCAGCCTCAGATTATGAACTGCTGGCTGTCAATCCATTAGGTGAAGGGAGCCAGGCCACCCCCGCTGTTGCAGATGGAAATATGTACCTGCGTACATATTCACATCTGATTTCGATTGGCGGCAAAAAAGAATAAATAGAAGGCACAAGGTATCGCACTCGCGCCTTCTAATTTTATTTTTCCGAGTGAATCAGACGTTATCCCACACTACGAAAGGTTCGCGGTAAGGACACGTAATATATTTGTTGGCTTTGCTCGCGTTCGGCCCGACAAAACGTTCGTTCTTACGGTCGTAGGTCAATTCCGGCCCAAGGATGAATTTATCTTTTGCAGGATCGACTCCATTGGCACCCAACTGTCCCAGGACATGATAAAGGGTATCCAGGGCGTCCGGGTGTGACTTCATGCTCTCATGAACCTCTTCAATAGTGGCCTCAGATCCGGCACGCCAGGCGATATTGGCCTGATGACAGACCGCGGTGCCGAGGTGACCGACTTCTATATCCGCAGCAAGGTCCTGACGACGTTCGCTGCGAACACAGTCTATAAAGTTCTGGGCATGGGCCGAACCGCCGTCGCCTTTGTATTGGTGGACACGCTTGCCGTCTTTATCATAGGCACCGCCGCCGCCACGCGCAATCTTAATCGCAGCGTGCTCGCACTGGATGTGGTTACCACCGCCGCGACCGAGATACATTGCGCCTCTTTTATCACCGCCGCGTTGTCCGGGGTGAGGAAGGTTGCGAATATCTACAACTACCGGCAGACCATTATAATCCATCAGTGAAAAATGCATGTTGGGTGTTTCGCCGTTGTCGTCCCAGGCATAGCGATTGCCGGCCGCAACTATTTTGGTCGGCACATCATCCCAGCCTAAAATATGACGGAAGTCGTCGATGTAGTGAATTCCCCAGTTTGCCATTTCACCATCGCCCCAGTTCCACTGCCAATGCCAGTCGTAGTGGAATTGTTTTCGCATGACGGGTGTCATCGGAGCCGGGCCGGCCCAGAGATTGTAGTCAATTTCTTCAGGAACGGGCTGAGGTTCAGTTACTTTTCCGATTGAGTCTCTGACACCCATCCTTGAGCAGTGAACCCAGAGCACCTTGCCCCACCTGCCGGCCTTGATATCGCGAGCAGCTTCCTGAGTCGAAGGGCACGAACGATGCTGCGTTCCGGCTTCGACGATGCGATTATACTTGCGAGCAGCCTCGACCATCTTGCGGCCTTCCCATATCGAATGGCTGACCGGTTTTTCAACGTACACATGCTTGCCGGCCTGACAGGCATAAATCGTCATCAGCGAATGCCAGTGATTGGGCGCCGCAATCACGAGGGCGTCGATGTCTTTGCGTTCCAGGAGTTTCCTGACATCGGGGTATCCTGTTACTGTAGTACCGTAATCTTTTTTGCACTTATCGACCCAGCCGCTAAGGACTTTTTTGTCGGGGTCGCAAAGAGCAACAACATTCACACCATCGAGATTCTGGAAATTCTTGATGTGACCGCCTCCCCGGCTGCGAATGCCTGCGACTGCAATGCGGACTTCATTGTTTGCACCACGGGCACTT
>JAVVFI010000528.1:0-2915 GCA_032250555.1 Sedimentisphaerales bacterium | reverse complement strand
AAGCCGTAAGCATCTCGAATACTAAATCGTACGGCTGCTCAGTAAAATACGCTGCCAAATAAAAGACGAATCCGTTCCATAAACACAGGCTCTACTTTGCCAAATCGTGTTTTTTAGGAAACACATTGGCAAATAGGGTCTTTTTTTATTAAAATCCAGGGACTTGAATTAAGTTTCAATTGTCTATAGTACCTTCTCGCATTAAGAAAGGAAATGAAAGATGAAAAGCTCCCGGATTTCTACATTCATAATTAGTTTCGCACTGTGCAGTTCTTTTGCCTGCGGCCAGATATCTCAAGATAGTTTTTATCTACCGGATGATCCATCTTACACAATCTTTGATTCCGTCCGTGACTCAGTCAGATTCGCAGAGTTCACCTTAATTCCGTACAAGGGTCATCTTTGTTCTAAGTCGAGCTTTGTTGACCAGGATGGAAATATAATGAGCTGGCATGATTTCGGAAATCTCGAAGGGCCCGGCTGGGCGGCAAATGCTGTCGGCGGTGCTTATGAAATTTATTTGTTCGCCAGGCACGTTAAAAATCCATCTCTCGAGAAAAAAGCTCTTTCACTGCTGGATCACGTATTGGAGAATGGTTTTATCGATTACAAAACAGGTTTTATCACCGGCTACCGCGAAACTACAACCAATAAATTCTGCCTTAATTACCAGCACAAGAATAACTGGTTTTGCCCCGGCTCAATGGCAAAAGTCGCATATCAGCTTCTTATTTTCAGCGATGAGCTTGACGGTGAACGGAAACACAAAATGCGGCAAGTCGCTGTAAAAACAGCCCAATGGCTCAACACGAATGTTAAATCCACATCGAACGGCTGGTTTCCACGTCGCTGCGAACCCAGCGGCAAGCACTATCCTCAAAACGCCTATGGCGACTCAGATATCTTATTCGAAAAAAGCGGTGACGGATTATTCTTTATTCAGCTTTACACCGGCCTGACGACGCGAGGTCTCGCAGACTACACAGACATAATTAGAAACAAGATAAATGTTTTCATCAAAGCGGGAGGCTTTTTCGGAAGCATCAATCACGACACTTATGATGAACATGAAAACGTTGCATACTCTGTGGCATTTCGCGTTCTAAGAGAGGCGGCTAAGCTGCTCAATGACAAAAAATTCCGTGCTTTCGCTTACGACAAATGCCTCGCAGGTCTTGAGCAGTTTAAGATGAAAGAAGATAGAAACGGCGTGCAGACCAGGGGCCTGCTCTTTATGGAGAAAAGCTGGGACACATCTTACCTTTGGGAAAACGCCGAAGCGGCACTTGCATATATAGAAGCCTATACAGAAACCAAAAATCAATCGTATCTTTCCGATGCACTCACAATCCTACGCGCCATAGCTAAACATCATCACGGTCAATATGGATTTTTAACAGAAGGAGTGGACTGGAATAATCATGTAGGCAAGCAGCATCATTTCAATCATGCCGAGTACGGGGACATACAATATACTGAACCTCTTTTGAATAATCTGCATATAGTAGAACCCACTTTGCTGGCAATTAGACTCAAAGTTGCAGCACACAATCCAGTCAACGCACATGAAAATCAAGCGAAACATCTCGTCCCTGCAGACAAGGGTCTGTCACAAGATGAAATACAGCTTCTTTATGAGCGAGGTCAACGAGAAATTTATAGCGGCAAAGACCTTGATACCATAGGCATGCCGGTTGGAGGTATCGCATCAGGGCAACTTTATCTGCGAGGTGACGGAACGCTTGGTCTTTGGCAAATCTTCAATAAACACGTTTTCACAGGTTACGGATTAAATTGTTATCGCACGTATAGACCCGACTCAGCGGCGGATTCCGGTTTTGCAGTGATTGTAGAGCAGGACGGAAAAACACTTACCAAAATATTGAACAAAGATTTCGGGAAAGTGGAATTCTCAGGTTCATATCCCATTGGTAACGTTCGTTATCGTGAGGATGAGTTCCCTGTTAGTGTCTCACTGAAAGCTTATTCACCTTTTATTCCGCTCAACGCGAATGATTCCGCCCTGCCTGCAACAATATTTCGTATCAGCGTTCGAAATACATCAAAGAAAAAACTCTCTGCAAATCTTGTAGGATGGCTCGAGAACGCAGTTCTAATTGACTCAGCAAACGCGGTACATGCTCTTCGTCGAAGCCGGATTGTCAACGAAAACAAACGGACACTGATTGTGCATACCGCCGAGAAGGCGCCGGTTCCTCAAGGAACTACAATACCTCGGCCTAAAATTGTTCTAGCCGATTTCGAGGGCGAAGACTACGTCAACTGGAAGGCAACAGGCCAAGCCTTTGGTAAAGGCCCTGCCAACGGCACACTCGCAAGCCAGCAGTTGGTAAGCGGATTTCTCGGCAAGGGGCTTGTCAATACATTCTTAGGAGGTGACAAACCGCACGGCACACTGACATCTCCACCTTTCAAAATCTCGCGAAAGTTCATCAATTTTCTAATCGGCGGAGGCAATCACTCAGGCCAAACCTGTATAAATTTGCTTATCGACAATAATGTCGTACGCACCGCAACCGGCAAGAGCAACGAAAAACTCGAATGGTACTTCTGGAACGTAGAACAACTCGAGGGTAAAACAGCGAAAATTCAAATCGTCGATAATTTTTCAGGCGGCTGGGGACATATCAACATTGACCAGATAGAACTATCGGATGAGCCGCACAAAGGCCCGATGGGACCGCTCGACAAACTTCCCGACTACGGCTCTATGGTTCTGGCTTTCTCCGAAGAGGCAACTACTTGTCAGAAGGTTGACAGGCTTCTTAAATCCATCCCGAATAGAGATGTCAAACTATACTCAAAAGATAATGCCACATGGCCTGTTACAGATAGGCAAAGCACGGCTATTGCTGCAAACATGGTGGAATTAGCACCCGGCGCTACTCGTACCT
>JAVVFI010000527.1:0-2921 GCA_032250555.1 Sedimentisphaerales bacterium | reverse complement strand
TGGGATTACAGTCGGAATTATTCTTTCTTGTTTATTATTAATTTTATGGTTTCCAATTTTCCTCTTTGCAGTCGTTGTTCGAAGTTCTTTAGCGACGTCTTGAAACACAGATCCCCATTGCCCCCATTTTTTCTGCCGGAAAAGTTTCATAGTTGGGTACCAGGGACTATCTTCGCGGTTCAGCATCCATCTCCATTCAGGTGCAAAAGGCAGGAGTGCCCAGACTGGCTTTCCCATAGCTCCGGCCAGGTGGAGCACCGAAGTATCTACTGAAATTACCAAATCCAGATTTTCAATCGCTGCGGCGGTATCTGAGAAGTCCTCGAACTCGGTTCCAATATTTGTAATTGTCATTTCATCGGCTAATCCTTCGACCTGTTCAGCCGCTTTGCCTTTCTGTAATCCGTATAACCTAACGCCGTCAATCTTAGTCAGCGGTTCAAAGTATTTCAGTGTACAGGAACGGTTCTGGTCGTTGCCATGAGATGGAGAACCAGCCCAAACAATACCCACCTTAAAATCCGGACCTGCAAGTTTGTTCCTCCAATGTTCCGCCTTTTGTGGACAGCAGTTAATATATGGTACCTCAGCGGGAATCGTCTCCAGAGATGTTTCGAATATTTTGGGCAGGTCCATAAGAGAGATATGATGATCAAATTTCACAATTGGTTTTTTATCTAACGATGCTTCGATTAACTCGTCAACCCCCGGAAAGCCTTGTAAGAGTTTATATAATGGTTTCCTTGCTTCGAGTATTACCGTTCCGCCTCTCGCTTTGACCATAGGTAAATATCGTACAAAATGCAAAGTGTCACCAAGTCCCTGTTCATAATGAACAAGAAGCCTCTTGCCACTAAAGCATGAGCCGTCCCATCGCTGTATCTCAAAGCTATGAGGGTAGGTAACTATATCCAATTTTGGATTTCGCCGCCATTCGTACTCCTTCCAGCCCTCAATAAACCTTCCGGTTCGCAGGAGCACAAGCGACAGATTCCAGTGTGCCTCGGCAAAGTCCGGATTGAGTTGAAGTGCTCTTCTGTAATTTTTAATTGCTTCAAGATTTTCAATTATCTCAACATGTCCACCTTGGGCATTCAGTACTACACCCAAATGGTTGTATGCTTCGGCGTAATCAGGTTTGAGAAGTACTGCTTTTCTATAATTTTCAATAGCTTCAGTACATCGAGTCTCGTCGCGAAGGCTATTTGCTAAATTGTAGTATGCTTCGGCAAAGTCCGGTTCAAGTTGTATCGCCTGCTCGAAGTTTGCGATAGCTTCAGTGAATTGCTCCTGATCTTTCAGTGCAATACCCAGGTTGTTGTAAACCTCCGCATAGTCAGGATCGATCCTAAGCGCCTGTTTGTAATTTTTAATCGCCTCAATAGAGTGGTTTTGGGCGTTTAGAACGACACCTAAATGATTGTATGCTTCAGCGAAGTCAGGTTTGAACTGCACTGCTTTCTTATAGTATTTAATTGCTTCGGCGTACTGCTGTTGTTTTTCCAGAGAGAAACCCATTGTATTGTATGCCTCGGCGTAATCGGGCTTAATTGATATCGCTTGTTTGCACTTTTCGACCGCAGCGGTATACTGGCTTTGCGATTGGAGTGCGATGGCCATATTGTGATATGCCTCGGCATAATCAGGTTTGACGGAAACGGCTTGTTGATAAGCAGCAACTGCTTCATTATATTTGTCAAGGGTTTCGAAAACAAGCCCAAGTGTATTGTGGAAATGCGGTATGTGAGAATTATTTGCAATAGCTTTGCTGATTAGCTCAACGGCAGCATCGTGGTTTCCTTTCTGATGAGCTATTACACCCAATGAATGCAGAGCGACAGGATTATCAGGGTTGCTTTGTAGTATCAACCGATAAATCTGTTCAGCCTGCCGAAGATGTCCATCCCGGTAGTGTTGTGCTGCATTTTTAATCGTTTCAGCGACGATTGGCATCCGTGCATAGCCTTCCTCTTTTTTTATATTAGAAAAAACCGATACGATTGTGCTTGTCTCAATCGATTTCGGTTATCTTGTTAAGCACCATTTGAACAGGCGCTAAGTTACAGTTTCCAATAGTATTTGGTGGTTTCGGGATTTATCTATATCAACATATTTATAGATCCATCTGTAGTAAGCGTTTCCTGTAATTCCGAGCTGCTTTGGTAACTATTTTTGTTTGTTAACCATTCGTCAAACTCACTGGTATCGAAATTGTTTCTCCCCATATATGTATCTGTTGAATCTTGTTGTTGATTCCAGCCGTTTTGCAGTCCTCCTGAGGCGGAATCCCGAAGAGCCCCTTGATCCGGCTGGTCTCCCTGGGAGATCGCCACATCAAGCCGTTTTATCTGAATACCCGAGTTCTGGAGACCTCGGATGATCTGGGGTATCGCTTGCTCTATCTCTATTCTGGTTTGTGTTTTGCTGACTTCCAGCAGTCCTGTTATCTGATTGTCCTGCTCCTGGAATTTAATTAAAACCTTCCCAAGCTCGGGTGGATTGAGTTGAATCGTAATCTGCTGATTCTGCCCTTCTTGTGAAAAAGAGCTGCGCACAGATTCCTGAATCTGTTGACCAACACTTACAGATATTCTGGCGGGTGAAGTTTGGCTCGAAAGATCAACGGTTTTTGTACCCTCTGCCGAGTTAGGTATTAGTTCTGTTGCAGGAGTTCCTGGATTATTTTGATTGATTATTTGTTGGAATTCTGAATTAGAGTTATTATTTGAGGCCGCATTGTTGTTGTTTTTTGTTTGGCTTGTGGATACCTGAACAGCAGAGTTATCCGGGAGTTTGCTCCCGGCCGGTGAGGATTCTTTACTGTTTTCATTTGATGATTCTGAGAGTATTTCGGAATTCGTTGTTTTACTGTCAGTTGTTGTGTTGTGGGTCGTGATAGATTTTTCAGGAGCAATCCCAAC
>JAVVFI010000526.1:0-2939 GCA_032250555.1 Sedimentisphaerales bacterium | reverse complement strand
GACGTCGATCCTGCTTCCATCACATTCCACATAGCTTTTACAGCCGGTGATTTCTGGGTAGATGGAGCAAGTTGGACCGTAGTTGAGTAAGTAATTGATGTAAGACTAATTAGATTCTCATTTTGATGAGAATTGAATTAAGTGTTGTATTAATTCGGGGCCTATCCCAGTTTGGGATAGGCCCCTTTTTTAGGTCTGTTGTTTTCGCCTTGAACTTACCGTTCACCCTCATAACGAAACGATTATTCGGTTAAGCTCTTAACCATGTTGCATATTTAACCGCTGAATAGTATAATGCAAATTGGTGGAAATGGAGAGCAGGAGTTTTGAAATTATGGAGGTGTTATAATGCTTTTCGGAAAGGCAAAACCTTTTTTCTCAGGCCATCGAACTACACCAGACGGTAAACACCAGCCTGTAGAACCTAACCAATGTCCCAGGACAGGTAAATATATTCCGAGCAGCAGGAAGCATTGGCCGTTGATATGGCTGTTTCCCATTGCGGGGCTGTTATCACTGATTTGGTTTTTGATACGCGTGTTGCCGAAGCCTTCCCGTGCCGCATATCCCTGTCAGCGTTTTGCGGTGCCGTTTGCGAGTGGTTTTGTGGTTTGGATTACTGGCTTGATTGGTTCAACTCTGGCATACCGTAAAGCTAAGCAAACTTTTCATCAATCACGATACGTTGTAGCGGTTATTTGCCTGGCTGTGAGTGTTATGGCTCTATGGTGGTCTGTTAATGTCACTGGAGAGCCTCAATTAGAAGCGGCATTTACGCCTTCCGAGCCGGCGAACAGCCCGATGGGAGTTGCCAAAGGTATTTATCCCGGCCGCGTTGTGTGGACTCACGAGCCGGCCGCGACGAGCTGGGACGGTTCAACAGGTCAATGGTGGGAAGATGCCAGCACCGATCAGAACGTAGTAGATTATATGGTCTCCAAAACCCTCCGCGAACTCACCGGCCAATCGAGCGACCCAAACGCCTGGGAAGCTCTTTTCAGACACTTCAATATAACAAGAGGCCTCGGTGACATCAGTTACCAGCGGGGTCAGGCAATCGTTATAAAGATTAACATGAATCAGGATAACGGATCTCCGTGGAACCGGGGCCAGGGACATCCCAGCCCCCATGTGATTTACTCGGTCCTTAATCAGCTTATTAATGTAGCAGGCGTACCGGGCTCGGCGATTACTGTTTATGACGCCTCCAGATATATAGGCGATCCCATTTTCGATAAAATCAGGAGTAATCCGGCCCCGGACTTCCAGAACTTAAGATTTGTAGTAAGCTCAGCCAGGGCGCGCAATGGTCGTGATGCAGCAAGTTTTGATACCAGCAATCCCCTTCATACAAAAGCAGGAATTGCTTACTTGCCTAAGTGTGTTACCGAAGCTGATTACCTTATCAACATGGCGCTGTTGAGGCCTCATTCATTGTTCGGTGTCACTTTATGTGCAAAGAATCACTTTGGCTCGACTTATTTTCCATCCGGAGGCGGCTGGACACCCGAGCCTATGCACAATCATGGCGGTCGAGGCAAGAGCATGGACACATATCAATGCCTGGTTAATTTAAACGGACATAGACACCTGAGCGGAAAGACGCTTCTGTATATGATTGACGGACTGTATGGGGCAAGGAACCAATCAAGCAACGTGCTAAAGTATGTGTCTTTCGGTGATGACTGGACTTCCAGCATATTTGCCTCGCAGGACCCGATTGCTATTGATTCGGTTGCATTGGACTTTATACGATACGAAGACTCAATGAACCCGGCTATAACCGATGTTGTCGGTAATCCCGAAAACTATATGCACGAAGGGGCACTGGCTGACAATCCTCCCTCGGGTACGTTTTACGACCCCGAAGGTGATGGCACACGCCTGGCGAGCCTCGGTGTTCATGAGCACTGGAACAATCCTGTCGATAAACAGTATTCTCGCAATTTAGGTTCCGGTGATGGCATCGAGCTTGTCAGCCCATCGTTTGCTACTGCTGATGGGCCGGTTGAGAACCTAACCACCGGACAAAGATATGAATATATTCGCCATGCCATTAATGAAGCCGGTCCCGGCGACCATATAGTAGCCGCTTCGGGTATTTATATCGAGAATATAAGCTTCAATGGTAAAAGCCTGATACTTACCTCAGCCGATCCCAACGACCCGAATGTTGTCGCTGCTACCGTTATCGATGGCGACAATCATGCGGTAACTTTTGCCGGTGGCGAAGACGCAAGCTGTGTTTTGGCCGGTTTTACAATTGCCGATGCGAACGCGGCCGTCTATTGTTCCGACGCTTCACCAACAATTACGAACTGCATTATCACAGGCAGCACTGGCCCCGGAATAGAAATACAAAACGGCGGTAATCCGGCAATCATAAACTGCGAAATTATCCTGAACGACGGCCCGGGTATCCAGATGCGAAAACACGCCGCCGGACGAAAGGTAACTTACAATTACGCTGCTGTGACTAATTGCCTTATCGCTGAGAACGGCCAGTACGGTATTGCCGATGGCATTCTGACAATCACTAATTGTACTATTGCTTCAAATGGCCTGTGCGGCGTTTCCAGCTACGCCCCGACAATCACCAACTCGATTATTTATTACAACGGTTCTGATGGTGCTCAGATAGAAAGCCACATAGAAGCTGTAGTAACTTATTCTGACATCCAGGGCGGCTGGCCGGGCCAGGGCAATATCGATGCCGACCCGTTTTTTGCTGATGCAGCTAACGGCGATTATCATTTGAAATCGCAGGCAGGCAGGTGGGACCCGGCAAGTCAAAGCTGGGTCATAGATGATGTAACCAGCCCATGTATTGATGCGGGCGATCCGACTACTCCCATTGGCTCAGAGCCGTTGCCCAACGGCGGTATTATCAATATGGGAGCCTACGGTGGTACGCCGCAAGCCAGTCTGTCGTTGTAAGA
>JAVVFI010000525.1:0-2942 GCA_032250555.1 Sedimentisphaerales bacterium | reverse complement strand
AAGACAATATTTCTTGATGTTGGTTTGTTGTGCCGAGGGGCGGGGATAACTATGGCGGATATTCAATCTGCCGATGATGTAATGATGATAAATTCCGGCCAGGTATGTGAACAGTTTGTAGGACAGCACTTATTATATTCTGGCAGATATTATGAAGAGCCGCAGTTATTCTGCTGGTTACGCCAGCGTGGCAGCGCAAATGCGGAAGTGGATTATCTGTTGAGCCAGGGAACAAATATCATTCCTGTCGAAGTCAAAGCCGGCAAGAGCGGCTCCTTGAAATCTCTTCATGTTTTTGTAAGTGAAAAACAGTGTGATTTCGCATTGCGTTTTTATGCGGGACAGCCTTTACTTAGCGATGTTAGGACGAGCGTATCAGGCATGAAGCCGGTTGATTTTTGTTTGCTGTCTTTGCCGTTCTATTTTATTAACCAGACCAAGCGCTTATGCAAGGGATCGATGACCTAAACGGCTAAATATTATGGAGGATTTTTATGAAGCTTAAATTTCCATGGCAGAAATTTCAGATGATCCGGGCGTGCAAAGAACTGGCGGATATGCAATTATGGGAAAGTTATGAAAACCTGTTTTTTTTTGTAGTCAAGACCCCTCTTGAAGACCATGTTGTCGTATCCATTATGGGTGCTGGCGGCCAGGAATATGGTATCAATGTTTTCAGAGGGCCTGATGCATTTAAGCAGCCTATTATGCTAACCAATGATGAAAGAGCTTCTGCTGATAAGCTAAACACTATTGGTTTTAGTATGGTTCATTACAGGGATATGCAATATGAGGAGAAGAAATGGCTCAAATCCTGTAATTACCGTGCCAAAAAATCTGATTGGTTGCCATCTGTTATTTCCAAAAGGCCGGGCGAGATGATGCAAATGGTTGAAAAAGACCATGATATCAGCCTGATGCTCTATGTTGTTAAGGGTATCATCCAGGCTCAGCAAGACGGCGAATTCTGTCCGGTAGTAAACAATAGCGGCTCAAAGATATTTACAATAGAGGTTTGCGGTCATGTTTCAGAGCCGGATGTTAAAGTAACACATAAATCATTTCCCGGCTCAAAAGAACTTCTCCAGATGTGCAGGGATGAAATGGCAGATGATCCGTCGGAGCTGCCTGATATATCCAGGCTGCCAAGACTTGAAGAAACCTGGGTAGTTGTGCCCGTGTATGTTACAAATGAAAATAATGGCAATGATAAATGCATTCTTGCTATCGCCGAAGAAGAAAGTCATTATATTCTGCACGCAGATGTTATTCCGATGGATACCAGCCTGGCCCTTGATGTTTTGTTCGGCGTTTTCAGTGGCGACAATGCCATAGAAAGTATAGGTGTGCCGGAGAAAATCATTATAGCCGAGAAAACATTATTTGATGCCGTAAAAGATATTCAGAAATTAGGGATTAATGTTTGCTATAAGAAGAAACACCCTGTCGCAAAAGATATTCGCGAGAGTATTGCCAATGATTTACCGGCCTTTGCTAAGAAGCATTTTGCCGAAGCTCTTGAAATACCAGATATTGACCCGTCTGTGGTTCCGGCTGATGATGACCTGCAGAACTGGAAATTGGTGCAGAAGGTACTGACAAATCAATTTATTAACTTCTGGCACGATTCGGATTACCTGCATATGACCCGGCCTAGTAAAAAGTTTTTTGGCGATGATGACTGGGAATATTATATTGACGAATATGATGAAATGGCAGCTTTGCCTACTTACGTTACCTGGGCGGCACTTACATACAGGACAGCAAAGAACAAACCAACCTATGCGGAAAAACTACTCGCAGAAGCTCTTGGCGAATCGCTGAGAATTTCGCTCGAATCGCTCAATAATTCATATCCGAGTTTGTATCAAATCGCAGAAACTAATGCAGAGACTGGCTACATTGTCCTCAAAGACCTGCTATTGTACAAAACAATAACCGTTCACGATCAGGGCCTGTCCGAGACGGCAAGGTCGGGGTGGATTGCTCCATTCTGGGTTTATCCGATTGGAGATTTTCATTTTGTTGATATTGCAGGGCCGATGTTCAATGCTTTAAATTCAACGGATGTGATGGATGAATTACTGGAACTAAAATTGCCGACAAAGCCTACACCCGGGTGGCTAAGAGAAAATGCGTATATATTTGGAAGGCTTTGGGCCTTATATGACGAGATAGCTGAAAGCAGTTCAATACCGCCAAAGTTGACGAATACAGATGGCCAGCCGCTGGAGTTTATCACAGCTTATTTTGAATGTGCCGGTCCGAAGTCAGCCCGCAAGGCACTTTCACAGAGAGATAACGTTGACTATGACGAAGACGAGGATGTGTATATATGGTTCAAAGATAATCCTGATGATCCGGTTATGGAGACAACTCTGCTTGCAAGGATATTCGTACAGGACAATAAAATTAAAACCGAGACCAACTCTAAGGGCAGATTGGATTGTTTGATTGATATGCTCGAGGCCGTTGATGGAGTCAGCTATCTTGAACATGAGAGCAAGGGTGTTGAAGAGATGTTAGAAGAAGCTCGTGAAAAGAAACAAGATGTCGCCGAAGAACCTTTGCCGGAGGAAGTCAAGGCTGCTGTGCAGGATCGAATGAGGGAATATTATATGGATTGGCTGGATAAGCCCAATCCGGCACTTGGCAATAAAACGCCGAGGCAGGCTGCCAGGAACAAAAAGACCTCACAGAAAACCAGGATTCTCATAGAGACTATACCCGCACCGGCGAGCAGTAATGACATAAAAATCCCCAAAAAAGAAATGCTAAGAAACATCGGGTTTGATGAAAATTAAGCTGACCATGGTTGTTAGCTCAATTCTTGTAAAGATTGCTTATGGATGAGAGTGGTCATTATGTATTGGTTCAGCGTGAATTGGACAAATCCCCTTCACAGTTAAGAGACTTTTCCTGCCTTCGGCAAGGAGGTTTTT
>JAVVFI010000524.1:0-2960 GCA_032250555.1 Sedimentisphaerales bacterium | reverse complement strand
ATTATGGAAAAACCCTGGCTCGAAGACAAGATAACGCAAAACCTGCATTGGGACGGCTATGGCGCCGCCCACAAAAGCGCAGGAAGCGGGACATTTATGGTACCGGGTATAAGCGAAGGCTTTCATACGTTCGGTCTGCACTGGAAAACCGATGAATATGTTTTCTATGTCGATGGCAAAGAAACCTGGCGCACCAGCGCTGGCGGCGTCTCGCAGGTGCCGGAATATATGAAACTGACCGAAGAAATCGGTAAATGGGGTGGAGATATCTCGAAAGCTAAACTGCCCGATTACTTCGTGGTCGATTATGTTAGGGTATATGACGAGGTCGAACAAAGCAAAACAATCGGACAGAAAGAACTTGTTCGCAAAGCAGCCAATGTCAGGCCTTCCCCCCGGCAGCTTGCCTGGCAACAAGGTGAGTTCATCGGCTTTATCCATTTTGGAGTCAACACGTTCAGCGCCCGCGAATGGGGCACAGGTATGGAAGACCCGAAAATCTTCAATCCCGAGAATCTCGATACAGACCAGTGGTGCCGGATGATGAAGGCGGCCGGGATGACACAGGCGATTCTCACTGCCAAGCACCATGATGGTTTCTGCCTGTGGCAGACGCGTTACACAAATCACTCGGTAGCTTCGAGCCTGTGGCGCAACGGCAAGGGCGACGTGCTGCGAGACCTGGTCAACTCCTGCAAAAAGTACGGGCTCAAAGTCGGCGTTTATTTGTCTCCAGCAGACCTGTATCAAATCGAAAATCCGGCCGGCCTGTACGGCAATCTGAGTAAATATTCCGAGCGGATTATACCGAGACCTGTCCCGGGCCGTCCTTTCCGGGACAAGCGTACTTTCAAATTTGTCGTTGATGATTATAATGAGTATTTCCTTAATCAGTTGTTCGAGCTTCTGACCGAGTACGGACCAATCCACGAGGTATGGTTTGACGGCGCACACCCAAAACGCAAAGGCGGGCAGACATATACGTACACCCAGTGGTATAAATTGATTCGCGAGCTTGCGCCGGAGGCGGTGATATTCGGTAAAGGGCCTGACCTGCGATGGTGCGGCAATGAGGCAGGCAATACCAGAGCGGCCGAGTGGAGCGTTATTCCCATAGACGCGCCGGTGGATAAATTTACCTGGCCGGATATGACCGCGCGGGATTTGGGCAGCCTTGATAAACTTCGCGAAGTTCTCGATAAAGGCGGATATTTGCACTGGTATCCGGCAGAGACCGACACATCAATCCGGCACGGCTGGTTCTGGCGCGATGAAAAACAGCGAGTCAAGACAACCGAGCATATTCTCGATATCTGGTATCGCTCCATCGGGGGCAATACCGTGCTTCTGCTCAACATCCCGCCGAATCGCGATGGGCTTTTCTCTGAGCGCGATTGCAAGGTATTAACTGAAGTCGGGCAAAGCCTTCGCGAAACTTTCAAGACCAACCTCGCCGAGGGTGCAACAGCAAAGGCATCAGCCGGACGCGGAATGGGCTTCGAAGAAGCCAATGCGCTCGATGGCGACACTGCAACCTGCTGGATGGCGCCCGACTGGACTACTCAGGCTGAATTAGTTGTTACATTAGATGGCCAAAAGAGATTCAACTGCATAGTGTTCCAGGAACAAATCCGCGACTACGGTCAGCGAATTGCTGAATTCGCCGTTGATGTTTATATTGACGATACATGGCAGCAGGTCGCCGAGGGTAAAACTGTCGGCTATAAGCGAATCTGCAGGATACCAACTGTTACTACTGACAAGGTGCGAATCAGGATTTTAGATTCCCGCGTATGCCCGACTATTTCAAATTTCGGGTTATACTACGGGCGGGATATTTGAACGATTATCCGTATCCATAACTGAATTCGAGTTAATAAATTCGTTCGTAATATCAAGGGGATTTACGCCTATTTTGTCGAAAATCTCTTTTTCCATCTTGAAGATCAAGGGGTCAACTTTATCAATGATGGCCTGTCTTTTGGTCTGCGATTCGGCAAAGAGAGCATTTCTTTTATGGCCTTCGGTGAGTCTTTCCTCCAGCGAAACGATCTTATCGTGCATAACTCTTTTGTCTGCATAATAGACCAGCTTTTCTTCCCATGTATCCGGCTTTTCATTTTCGTCCAGCAGGGCTGTGTACCTGTGTTTTCTTATGGTTAGAGCGAGGGCAGGATACTTTTCTTTTAATATGTCATAAGCGGCATCCTCGTGAGGGATATGTTCGTACTTTTTCTGCAACTGGCGCCATTTTTCTTTATCTTCTGCAGTGACGGGACGGCCAATCCGGCTGTAATCAAGCTCCTTGATATCGCAAACCCGTACAATATCGTGGAGTAAACAGGCGCTTTCAGTAAGGCTGATATCCACATTTTCGCCGGTTTCTTTTAGTTTTTGGGCCAGAAAGACGGCTAATTTAGCTACTACCATGCTGTGATTTACGATGTGCGGCGGAACGTGGTGGGCCTCTATGATAGCCAGGCACTCTTTATGAGTTGGAAGATTATTTTTATTCATGTTATCAGTTCGGCATTTGGGCTTGTTTGGCTTTGAAATTGGCACCCTTCAGGATGGTAAGATCCGCGAGTAAGGCTATTAAAATGATCGTAAGGTTCACTTTCCACGCAAGAGCTTTCATTTTTGGCCTTTCGACAAATTGGGTTTGAATTGGGTTTGTTTTTGGGTTAAATTGGCTTTGTTTTGGGTTAAATTGGCTTTGAATTGGGTTTGAATTGGGTTTGTTTTTTCGTGACATATTCAGGTCTAATTTCTTCGTAAATCCTTGTATGTGACGAGTTTACATTATTTAGCAGCTCTGAAAATTGGGTTTGTTTTGCATAAAAAGGGGTGATTTGTAGAGAGTTCTCTACAGTTGTAGAGCGTAAAACAGAAGACGGACGACGGATGACGGACGATTGACGATTCATAATAGACATAAGACTCCAGATTAAAGATTCAAA
>JAVVFI010000523.1:0-2965 GCA_032250555.1 Sedimentisphaerales bacterium | reverse complement strand
CTCCATATACATCAACCAGAGGGCGACCTATTTCATTGCTCACTAATCTTAGTGATTCTTCGGTAAGATAGCCATATTTAGCCTGGATTTCTTCGAGAACTGCGATAAGTCTGCCCCTATCTTCAGTATGTTTTTCCAGGATTTTTGATATATCTGTAGAATTCACTTCTTAGTTCACCTTGCTATGAAAAAAATATTGACTCTTTCGGGCACTTAGTGTCTCACTTAGTTCTATCGGTACTCCTCACAATGCCAGACACCTCCTTCGGGTTTCGGGAAGGTGCATTTTTTTCTTCCCTCACAATCACTGCAAAGACCGATGAATTTCATTGAATCTTTGTCGTTAGTATCAAGACTTTTCGCTGACGATTGCTCTTTTTTGAGCGGCATGGTCGAAGTGGTTGTGTCAATCTCGAATTCTTCGCAATAAAAAGCTGGTCTGGCGGGATTTCTCGGAAAAGTACAGGACGAAGCATTTTTACAACTCATACAAAGCCCAAAATATCTCATATTTTTCGACATATCCCATTCCTTAAATATGTGCTTTGTGATTATGTGTAAGATTGTGCAAAAACCGTACCTCCTGTCAAATAATAGAAAAATATTGACATTTACCTTTATTTGAAAGTAAAGCGACGAAAGAATTTCACTCTTAATCGAATAGAATGAGGGAATTTAATGAAATCAATTTTTTAATACGTTTGGTATTGTGATGCCAATATACTTGTTGTTAAGCTGTATATAGGCGGGGGAATTTGAACTGCCGGGGAAAAATTACCCGGTTTTGATGATTCCAAATGGAACCTACTTGGCCCTTTTAAGCTTTTCACGCAGAGTCTTGCGATCAATGTCGAGGATTTCTGCTGCCCGTGTTTTATTACCGTTCACACTTGCCAGAACATTGGTAATATATTCAGTCTCCACTTCAGCAAGGGTTCGGGTAAATCCTGATTCCCGGAGAGCCGAAAAACGCATAAGAGAAGGTAAATCAGGAACTTCTATGATTTCCCCATCGCTCATAACTACAAGGCGCTGGATTACATTCTCTAACTCTCTTACATTTCCGGGCCAATTATAATCCCGAATGCTTTGTAAGGCTTGGTCGGAAAATCTGAGTGTCGCCTTTCCTGATTCGGCTGCAAATTGAGTCAGAAAATGATGAGCCAGTAGTAAAATATCTTCTCCCCTTTCTCTCAAAGGTGGAATAATAATCTTAATGACATTAATGCGATAAAATAAATCTTCACGGAAAAGTCCCTTCTTTATTAATGCATGCAAATCCTTGTTTGTTGCAGCTAAAATCCTTACGTCGACTTTCCGCGTTTTATTTGAGCCTACCATACACACTTCTTTATCTTGGAGTACACGTAGAAGTTTGACCTGCATAGCCAGACTCATATCGCTGATTTCATCAAGGAAAATCGTACCTCCATCAGCAGCATGAAAAAAACCTGCCCGTGATGCAGTTGCCCCTGTAAATGCCCCCTTTACATGCCCGAACAACTCACTTTCAAGTAATCCTTCTGGAATACCACCACAATTGACCGGGACAAACGGCGCCGAGGAACGCCTGCTGCTGTAGTGAATAGCTCTGGCGGCAAGCTCCTTGCCTGTACCACTTTCACCGGTAATGAGCACAGTTGCTGATGAAGACGAAGCTTTACTTATGGCATTAAAAACCTCGCGCATACCTTCGGATGTCCCGATAAGTCCTTTGTGGGCAGGAACTGGTTTGTCTGGTTTAACACGTCCAGATCTGCGCATCCTCGCTTTTTCCAATGCACGCTCAACAGCAGATAACAGCTCAGCGTCAGTGAAAGGCTTGGCTAAAAATTCCTCAGCCCCGGTTTTGACTGCTTCTACTGCCCCCTCAATCGATGGATAGCCTGTAATCATCATAACTTCGGTATCTTTGAAATTTTCGCTAATATGCCGAACCAGATCCATGCCACTAACATTTGGCATTTTAAGGTCGGTGATGACCAGGTCCAATCGAGTCTGATCGAGAATTTTAATTGCTCCAGTGACACTGGTGGCCGTGAAAACTTGATAACCTACCGTTGTCAGATTCCGTTGTAAAACTTCCAGCGTACTTACGGAATCATCCACTATTAAAATGCGTTCTTTTGCAGCAGACATATTAAATATTTTTTTCTCTATTTATTTGCCCAGTCGCCGGCAATTGAATTTCGAATCGAGTACCACAACCGGGTTTGCTCTTAACATCAATCGTACCACCGTGAGCGGTAACGATTCCATACACAACAGGCAAACCCAAACCAGTTCCATGACCAACATCTTTTGTTGTGAAAAACGGGACAAATATTTTATCAAGAACCTCTTTACTCATACCCGTACCCGTATCTTCCACAATCAGATAAACATTATGCTCGGAAAATCGCGTCTGGACTTTGATTTTGCCTGTTCCCGGCATTGACTGCAGGGAATTCACAACTAAATTAACCATGAGTTGGTTCAATTGACCCGGATCAGCTGTGATTTCAGGCATATCCGGCGAAAGCAGACAAATAAGTTCTATGCCTTCCTTGGCACATCGAGCTTCGAAAAAATAAAGCCCATCCTGCACTACTTGGTTGAAATTGACATGAGTTTTGTTGGGCTGAGCTTGTCGGGCAAAAACCAGAAGCTTCTGGATAATCTCCCGTGCGTGCAAAGAGGCTGTTTCGATTTTTCCAATATCATGCTCAACTGAATCCGGAATTCCGGGACATTTCTTTGCCAACTGTGCAAAACCAAGAATATTTCCCACCGGTTCATTGAGTTCATGAGCAACGCCGGCGGCAAGCATCCCAATTGTAGCAAGCCGATCGGCATGAAGAAGCTGATTGTGAAGTTTTAGTTTTTCTTTCTCTGCCTGTTTCCTTTCAATAATTAATGCGACCTGTTTGGCAACAGCGTTAATCAGATTGCGTTCTTCTTTTAGAAATGGGCCCTCATCAATATC
>JAVVFI010000522.1:0-2965 GCA_032250555.1 Sedimentisphaerales bacterium | reverse complement strand
CCGATGGCGATTTTTTTGCCATCAGGCGACCAGGCCGGGGTGAATTCGGCGTAATCGAAGCCGGTGGAATCCGTCAGTTCCGTCAGCGTTTGGGCGCCTACGTCCACCTTATACAGCTTATGATACGAATCGGTCATGCTCCCACGATAGGTGTGCCGGGTGAAGGCGATCTCCTTGCCATCGGGACTCCAGGCGGGCGATGAATCGGTTGCGCCGGTCCCGTCCTGGCAGGTTACAGGTCCTATCTGGTTTCCGGCAGAATCCATCAGGGCGATTGCCTGGAGAGCACCGCCGCACCCTTCGGGCTCGAACAAGGAATAGGCGATGCGGCTGCCGTCCGGCGACCAGGCGGGCATTGCGCTTTTCGAACTGCCAACTGCATTGGTAAGCGGGGTCACCGCCCCCGTCGCTACATCCGCCGCGAAGAGTTCCACGTCTGCAAGCGGCAGATAGTTGCCCGTTTCTCGATGGAAGACGATCTTCTTCCCATCCGGCGACCAGCTCGGCCAGGCGCCTGATGTAAGTAGAGGCGCCTGTTTTTCCTCCAAATCCAGCAGGTAAATGCCCGGTCCGGGGGCCGCATCAAAGGCGAGCGTCTTCTTGTCCGGCGACAGGGCAATCTTCCCGATGGTCAACCCGGCATCCTGGTTGTCGAAAACGACCGTTTCCCCATTCCCGTTCTCATCCGTGCTGACGATCTTGTAAACGCCGTTGCGGCGCGAAACGTAGTAAACCTTTGACGGCTCGGTGACCAGCCCGACCACCGCCCCTTCTTCTTTACCCAGCTTGCCGTGAAAGACTACGATGTACCTGCCCGGTTTTTCATTCTCTGTCGGTGGTGAAAAAACGATGGGAGGGGTAGATTCACCCGGCTCCAAGGGCGTTGTCAACTCGTATGAAGCGAGATATTCCCTCCTGCCGTCTGCCATATCATAATAAATCGTTATTTCACCCACGTTGTTCCCCTCACTATCGGTATAAAATGACATCTCCTCGCTGCTCCGGTTCGTCACCTCTAATCCACCATCGGAGTAGCTTGCCGCCAACTTCCCACGAAAGAAGTAGTTGATAAGCGCAGCGGAGTAGCCGACGGCGCGGGGGAGGAGCAACTTGGCATAATCCTCATAGACAAAGTCATCCATAGGTGCAATGGTCTTAACCAACTCTAACTCTTCCGGATCAACGGTTAATTCTCTGTAAAAATTTAGATAGTCAACCCCTGCGAGGCGGTAGCCTTCTGTCCCATTCGTTTCCCCATCGGCCCTTTTAATATAATACTTCCTCTTCACAAAGTTGCCGGGATTTACATAATCCGGAAAATCCCTTTCTTCCTTCGTAACGCTCGTCTGTTTTGATGGATAAGAAAAACCCCGAAATATGGTATCAGGCGTTACAAAATTTGCGTTCGTATATTCAGCGAGACCTATGCTGCTCACAGATGGATTAACTATGTTGTCTTTTGTATCATCCGGTTTGCTGCCGTCGTACACGTTCCCATCAAAGAGATTGGCAATAGGAACATCAGCTTCTGCAAAGGGACTCGGCTGGCTGAGTTGTGACATGTCGAAAAATATGGGGTTTGCAAGGGCGGCATCGAAAACGGCTCGGCCTTGTATGTTCTGAGCGCTGTGCAAATTTTTGACAAAGGCCTCATAGGCGCGGACGTAATGCCCGTCGTTCCTCGTATGCTCCGGCACGCTCATATCGTGTACCAGGTGCATCTGCTGGCCGATCCCCCTGAAGGTCTCGGCAAAATACCGGTTGCGCGTATCCGGGTTCGGCGAAGTCAGCGCCAGCCGATAGTATTCCCGCACGTCATGCCATGAATAGTTCCCTTCCCGGTTCTGGGTCCCTTTGGGCCGCTGAGACCAGAGTATGGTCGATTCCCCGCTCTTGAAACCAGTCCCCCATATCCCGGTGAACCCAGCATCCGCAAGGGTGGGCGCTACAGGATTGTGAAAATGGTTTGTATAACGGGATATATATAAATTGCTGAAAAGATTGTCGGAAGGGTCGTCTTCGTATTCGCCGCCGTCACGAAATAGTTGCCAAATTCCACGAAACCTAAAGCTGGCAGTAATACTCTCTATTCCCAAATTTTTTTTTAGATATGATGTTAACGAAAATCCATTTAAGTTGTTTCTCGCAATATGTTCGTTTATTTCCTGATGAGTTCCTACACTAAGAGCATAGCTGAACTTACAAATCAATAAAGTTATTAATGACGATAATAATACAGCATTACGGATGTTATTTCTCATTGTGAGGCCTCCTAAAATCCATACATCTTCTTTTCTTCTTCATATGTCTTGTATAACAACGGCAGTTCTTCTGAACCGTAACCTGTCGGAAAGCCTAAAACCCTTTTTAATAATTCCTCTCTTGTTTTAAGCTTTGGCAATCCAACCAGCCCCTGTGAAAATCTGAACTTAAGCGCCTGGTTATAACGCCAGGGCAGTTCCACTTCCTTGACATTTTCTTCCGAGAAAATATTCTCCAGGTCGATCCCGGATACGCTCGCATAGCCGGGCTTGAAGACGATGAATGTCGTATACTCCTCCGTCGAAAAGGGTGAAATCATGGTGGTGTAGGACGGGATTTCAAACCTCCCCATCTTGTCCGTCACCGCCTCGCGCACATTGATGACCTTCGAACTCCCCCCGGCCGGGCCGCTTATGACCGGGTAGGTATGGTAGATGGCCACGACAACGGCTTCTTCGAGCGGCTCTTTTGTGTCGGCATCGACGATCTTCCCCTTGTAGGCCGGTTTGCTGAAAACAAGCCAGCCTGCGTGAGAAGGGGTGCTTGCCAGGCCAAGGAATAATATGGCAAGTGTCAGGGTAAATAAGGCCTTCATAATGAATATTCCTCCCGCACGCCATGCCATAAATAGTTCCCTTCCCGGTTCTGGGTCCCTTTGGGCCGCTGAGACCAGAGTATGGTCGATTCCCCGCTCTTGAAACCA
>JAVVFI010000521.1:0-2969 GCA_032250555.1 Sedimentisphaerales bacterium | reverse complement strand
GGAAACTTTCGGTTCGGCACCTACCCAGCCGCGAGATCCGGGTTATATAGGCACACAACCCAATTAAGACCCAAAAGAAAGAAAAAATTAGTCTTTCTATGACAATTGAAAACAATCGCGGATTGTGGTAAAAGATTACTGATAAGGTAACTTTTCGAATCAGGGATTGTTCTTATGGCGGTTAAGTTTATTCTCGGCAGAAGCGGTACAGGTAAAACCAGCTATTGCATAAATTCTATTGTTAATGCACTGGCTGCCCCGTCCGAGCAGCAGTTGATTCTCTTGGTTCCTGAGCAGGCTACCTATCAGGCTGAACGTGCTGTTTTAACCGATGACCGAATAGCCGGATACAACAGATTACATGTTCTTTCGTTCGACCGCTTGCAGTTTTTATTGTCAGGCAAAAATACAGCCAGGCCCGCTATATCGCGCATCGGCAGGCAGATGATAGTACACCGGCTCCTGCGGGACAACAAAAACAAATTGAAAATCTTTGATTCGTCGGCATCCATGCCCGGTTTGGCTCAGCAAATAGCCCACACTATTGCAGAGCTGCACCAGTACGCAAAGACCCCGGATGATATAAGCCAATTGCTCTGCGAGTTGGCAAAAAATGAGCGCAATAATCTAACAATCCTGAAGTTCACCGATATTGGCCTGATTTTAGAAGAATACTTAAAGTTCATTGAAACTGATTATCTTGACCCGGATGCTCAACTGATGCAGGCCTGCAGGGAAGTCTCCTCGTCAACTTTGGCCAAAGGTGCGAAGTTGTGGATTGATGGTTTTGCGGGTTTTACCGGTGCCGAGCTTGAAGTTCTTACCGAACTGCTCAAGGTAGCAGCGGATACACAAATTGCCTTTTGCCTGGATCCTGCTAAGATTGATATATCTAATCCGTCAGTAGAGGAAATTAACCCGGTTGATTTGTTCTATCCGATACAGCGCACCTACGCCGAGCTTATCGCCAGGGTAAAAAAATGTAAACTTAAATTGAATAAACCCATAATTCTTGAAAAAGCATTGAGATTTTCCGCAAGTGACCCTCTTGCTCATATCGAGCGTAATGTATTTGAGTTTGAATCGTCCAAACTTGGCTCGGCGGACAATATTCGCATTATATCGGCTCCGAACGAACGGGCTGAAGTCGGCTTCGTTGCCAGGCGGATACTCGAACTGGTCAAAGAAAAAAGCTGCCGCTATCGTGATATTGCCGTTATCGCCTCGGACATTGATAATTATCAACATTATGTAAGAGCGTATTTTGCCGATTATGGAATCCCGTTTTTTATCGATAAACGTAGGCCATTAAATCAGCATCCTGTTGTTCAGCTTATTTCCTCGGCACTTCAGACGGTTACTGGCGGCTTTTCAAACTTCGATATTTTCGCCTGTCTAAAAACCGACCTTGTACCTGTGGACCGGTACGATATCGACCTGCTGGAAAATTACTGTGTTGCCTTTGGAATAACCGGCGGCGACTGGCAGGGCGATAAGCCCTGGAATTTTGCAGGTAAGGATAAAGAAGATTTCGACCAGCAGCGGATAAACCAGATTCGTCTAAAAGCAATCGCCCCTTTACTAAAGCTTCGAGATGGTCTTTGTCCGGTTGGCAATCCATCGAAGATGCTTACTGCTGAAGAATTCACGCGATCTATTTTTAGTTTTCTTGATGATCTAAAGGTGACCGAAACAATGGCTCATTGGATTGAGCATGCAGGCAGCACCATAGAAAGTGTTGCTGATGAGCATCAGCAGTTTTATGACAAGCTTGTTGATATTTTTGACGAGCTTATCGAGGTATTCTCCGGCCAAACTATGACGGCCGAGGATTTCTTTGCGATTATCAATACTGCTTTTTCACAGTTGACTTTGGCTTTTATTCCGCCGAAACTCGACCAGGTCCTTGTCGGCTCTATTGAGCGCAGCCGCCATCCCGATTTAAAGGCGGTCTTTTTAATTGGCACTACTCAAAGACAGTTTCCTGTCCCGCTGTCTTCGGACAATATATTGACCGATGACGACCGCGGCTCAGCAGAGTCGGCGGGTTTCCAATTGGCCCCTGCCTTGAACCAGACACTTGCCGACCGTCAGTATTTGGCCTACATTGCATTCACTCGTCCGTCCGAATTTCTGTGCATTACTTATCCTTCAGTTGACGATAAGGGCGCCGCCGTACCTCGCTCCCAATTCATAGACAATCTCGAATCACTCTTTGAAAAGCTTAATGCCGAATCAATAGCAAATGAGAAAATAGATATTGAACATGTTCACAGTAAAACCGAGCTTACAGATTTACTGTGCAGCCGGCTCGGGAGGGATACTTTCAGGTCTGAAGCCGGCGACAATGAAAGTCTTAATAAATTATTAGATGATATTTGTTCGGATGAACAGCTTACGGAATTAGGCTCGAACGTTCTTTCTGCGATAAATTATGACAATTGTGCACGATTGGACAGCGATGTTGTCGGACAGCTATTCGACCGGCACTTGCAAAGCTCAGCAACGAGGTTGACCACTTTTGCCGCCTGTCCATATCAATATTTTGCCCGATACACTTTGCGTTTGGAGCAGCGAAAAGAATTTAAGTTTGAGCCTTTGGATCTGGGCGGTTTTTATCATAATATTCTGGATGCTTTGTTAAAAACTCTAAATGAACAAAAGAAAGATTTTACAACGATTGAAAACGAGGAGCTGTTAAAAATATTAAAAAAGCAAACAGAACAGGTTATTCAGGCCAATTCCTTTATTTCAAACTTCAGAAGCCGTTCGCCCCACAATGCTTATATTATCAGTTCTGCCGCTGATGCTCTTCAGGATTGTGTTTTAGCGGTTGGGCAGATGGTGCGGGCCGGGTCTTTCAGGCCGAGTCTCTCGGAAGTTTCATTTGGCCGGGCCAAAGATGCCCTTGAAACACTCGGCAAATATGAGCTTCCATTGCCGAATAATCGTACCATATCCTTAAATGG
>JAVVFI010000520.1:0-2981 GCA_032250555.1 Sedimentisphaerales bacterium | reverse complement strand
GTCGGAGTCCATTGTGTAATTGTCAATGCCCGGGGCCAATTCGAGGTCAGAGGCTATAGCATCATCCCATGTGACTGTCTTACCCGACTCAGCTGCCATTCGCCCGAGGATACCTGTCATAGCGGCGTAAGCAGAACGCTCGGTCTCGTTGTAGGGCTTGTTGTTGCGGATAGCATCGAACAGAAGGTCATGTTCGTTTTGGTATCCATCGCAGCGCGGCCCTTGATACTGCCATATCCGGTTCTCGGAAGTCTGCTTATGACCTTTGAAAATTTGCGGTTGCGGAATCCCTTCGCCGAGGACGGCCGAGCCTGTTGTGCCATGTATCACATCGCCGAAAAATCCCCAGCAGTTGTCCATGTGCCTTCCCTGGGCGAGAAGCCGCGTGCCGTCTGGAAAACTGTATTCCACTGAATAGTGGTCGAACAATTGATCGGCTGCGGTTCGGACCTGTCGGCCTCCCTGGCCCTGAGCCGATACCGGCCAGGCGTCTTTGCACCAGCAGCACACGTCGAGATTGTGAATCAGCCAGTCCAGAATAAAGCTGCCGTTTACCCAGGTAAAGCTTGAGTAGTTACGTATCTGGTGGGCCATCTCGCTCATGCCGGGAGATTTTGGAGCGAATCCAACCGGAGCATGCTCACGATAGGCCCAACAGGTAATAATATCACCGATCATGCCGTCATGTAGATGTTGGACTGCCTGTTCCAGAGGTTTGTAGTGACGACTCATCAAGCCGCCGGCGATTTTGAGATTTTTCGCTTTGGCTTTCCTTCCGGCTTTGAGCACACGGCGAATGCCCGGTGCATCTACCGCGAACGATTTCTCCATAAACACATTGCAGCCTTTGGCCACAGCATATTCCAGGTGAATCGGGCGAAATGTCGGAGGTGTGGCGAGTATAACCAGCCCGCCCGGCGCGACTGTATCAATTGCTTTCCTGTAGGCGTCCATTCCGAGTGTTTGTCGATCACGGGGTACATTTACCTTATCTTTGAATTGCCTATTGAGGTTTTTGAGGCTGCTGTCCAGCCGGTTAGGAAAAACATCAGCCATCGCTACAAGTTGAGTCGGTCCTTTAGTAGAAAGGGCATTGGCCGCTGCACCGGTCCCGCGCCCACCGCAACCTACTAAAGCGATTTCGATTGTGTTATTTTCACCAGCATAGCTGCGAGTTCCGACAGCACTGGCCAGGGCTGCTCCGGCAAATGCCCCTGAGGTTTGCTTGAGGAATTTTCTTCGGGAGACGGAAGATTTCTTGCTCTTATTTTGTGTGTTCATGAAACACTCCTTTCCATGTGTCTGATAGGCGATGATATTCATAATTCCTTTTATATTTTGCTATAATAACAGAAAAGTGCAAGGAAAATTTTTTCAACACCATGCTCTTGGCCTGATGGTATATGGTTATCTCCACGATTACAGTGAATTCGTTTTTGTGAAATCGGCATTACTTGCCAACGCAATATAATCGGCGCGTCGTCCGTATGAACAATTGGCCGTAAGCGGCGCTGATAGATGCGCGAACGACTTCTCGATTGTTGGGTTCGTCCATGGAAATAAAGTTGATAACTTCACCATTTGCGGCTTTGATTACGGCAGCATCTCCGGCGTGATTAATTATGTAAATTTTGCCATCTGCGGCAAGCGGTGAAGCTTCATATTTTGCGTTGCCCGGTGTCTGGATGGTCCACTTGATTTTACCCGTGAGCGGTTCTATGCGTGACAGGTGCTTTCCGATGTCGTTGAGGACGAAGAAATCACCGTCGTAATATGCTGGTGTTGGTACGTCGGCCGATCTTTCCTTCTCTTTATTTTGACTGGTCCAAACGATGGCACTATCATCGAGTACGCCCTCACGGTTGGGCCGGATTGCATAAATGGGACTGCCTTTGGGTGCGCAGGCGAGAATAATGCTGTTACCTGCAATCGGAGAAGGTACATGTCGCCAATGAGTGATGCGCCTGGGATTCCATGTTCCCCATCGCCATAGTTCCTTACCTGTTTCAAGATCATGCCCGGTCAGTACATCACCGCCGATTACCAATAGTTGCTGTTTCCCATTAACTGAAAAAGGAAGCGGGGTGGTAAACGCTTCACGAGATTCTTTCTGGGCTTTGCTTGGACGGATATGCCGCCATAAGGTTTTGCCGGTGTCCGGTTCTATGGCCAAAATATAAGATTCGTTTTTCTGATCTTTCAAACCACGACCTCCAACCGGCACATCACGCTGTAATACCTGCAGGTATAATTTGCCGTTAAACAACGTGGGACTACTGCTGAAAGTCCATTGGAATGCAAAGGGACCGTAGTCATCGTGAATATTTCGTGCCCACTGGCGACGACCGTTCAAATCAAAGCATACAAGGTCGCCATTGGCATAGAAGAATACCACTATTTTGCCATTGGTGACCGGGGAGGCAGAGGCGTAGTTACTACGCTGGTCTTTGCTGATTCCTTTTGCTATATCGTGCTGCCAGATGAGTTTTCCACTGATGCGGTCGAAACACATCGCCAGCAGCATATCCCTTTTGGATTCGACGCCCGATAGAAACACTTTGTCTCTGAAAATAATCGGGGTAGCGGCGGCAGAGCCGGCTAAATCGACACTCCAGGCTATATTGTCGGTTTTACTCCAATCCGTAGGCAGGTTCTTTTCAGTGGTGGAGCCGTTGAAGTAAGGGCCACGCCACTGCGGCCAATCGTCGGCCCGAGCTATGGATAGCACTAACAATACGAGTACCAAAAAGATATAATACTTTCGTGTAAACATCTCATACCTCCTGAGAGTTGATATTTTTTCCTCGGATAACAACTTGCCTGTCATTTAATATTTTAATTGGCTGGCCTTGGGTGTAACCTTGTCGATATTGGGTGTTACGTCAACATCTACGTTGCCCATGGCCCAGGCTAAGCCCCCAGCGATTATGCCCTGGACGTCTGGATTGGTCCAGATGTCATCGCGATGGCCGAATGAGGTG
>JAVVFI010000051.1:0-18855 GCA_032250555.1 Sedimentisphaerales bacterium | reverse complement strand
TTAGTTTCGGCAGGCTTTTTCTTACAGCCAAAGTTAAGAAACGCTATTGCCAAAACAAAGCAGCATAATTTACTCGCCTTCACTTTTCGTTCCTTTCAACAGTTAGACTGTCTTTATTAGGCCTCATATATATTAAGGCACTTTAGACGATAAAAGTAACGATTATAAAAAGAATTTGTAAGAAATATTGTTCGTTCGGTAAATTAGAAGATTCAGTTGGTGTTTTGACGACCGAAAAAGTCCTTTGGGGCCGAGAGGCACAAATTTCCACCAAAGCGACCAAAATTTGAGCCTTTAACCAAACGATTTATCTCTCCAAGTTAGATTAGAGATAGGGGATTGGAAGGCAGGAGGGAAATTTTTAAGAGTTGTCGCGTTTTTGAGTGATTTCGGCTATAATTGTATAAGAGTACCTAAAGTACCCGGGGCGGTTGTAAGGCCCAGGGAAATTTCTTTTGTTGAGGCGGTGAAAATTGAAAACAAGTTGTTTATTATTAAATGTTATACTTAAGCGATATCTGACAGCGTTTCTTATATTATTAGTTCCGACCATGGCGGCGGGTGACTGGCCGGAGTTTCGCGGGCCGTGGGGGAATGGGCATGCATCAGACTTAAGCAGCGGTAAGACCGCCGGTATTCCGGTTAGCTGGAGCGAGACGGAGAATGTTAAATGGAAGACATCTATCCCACATAAGGGCTGGTCCACACCTGTAGTGATGAATGGACAGATATGGTTTACAACCGCGACGGTTAAGGGCCATGATTTCTTTGTAGTTTGTGTCGATGCGAAATCCGGGGCAATCGTTCTAAATAAGAAGCTTTTTCACAGTGACAATCCCGAACCTTTAGGCAATCCGCTTAACAGCTATGCATCGCCTACGTGCGTGATCGAATCGGGGCGAGTGTATGTTCACTTCGGAAGTTATGGAACGGCCTGCCTTGATACCAAAACCTTCGAAGTGTTGTGGAAACGAAGCGATCTGCCGTGCAGGCACTTACGAGGTCCCGGTTCTTCTCTAATCCTGTTTGAGGAGCTTCTCATTTTGACCATGGATGGTGTTGACGTTCAGTACTTAGCAGCACTCGATAAGAAGACCGGGCAGACCGTTTGGAAAAGTGATCGAACGGCAGAATGGAATGATCTTGACGCTGACGGCAAGCCGAAACTGGAAGGAGATTTGCGGAAGGCCTATTCGACTCCGCTTATTATCGATGTTGAGGGGAAGAAGCAGATGATAACCGTGGGGGCCAAAGCTCTTTACGGTTATGACCCGGCGGATGGACGCGAGATTTGGAAAGTCCACACCCCGGCCTATTCGGGTGCATCGCGCCCGGTGTATGGTAATGGGGTGGCTTACATGATATCCGGATTCGGCAAGACGGAGCTGCTGGCCATTCGTGTTGACGGGGCGGGAAATGTAACTGATAGTCATGTCTTATGGAAAATTGGAAAGAGCATGCCGCGAACACCGTCTCCGGTGCTCGTCGATGACCTGCTCTTTACAATTAGCGATTCTGGTATCATAACGTGTCTGGAAGCCATGACCGGGGAGAAAGTCTGGGAGGAACGTATCAGAGGGAATTATGCCGCTTCGCCGCTCTATGCCGATGGGCGTATCTATTGTTTCGACTGGGACGGCAAGGCAACGGTTTTCAAAGCGGCACGTCAGTATGAATTGCTGGCAACTAATAAGCTTGACGCCGGCTTGATGGCCTCTGCGGCGGTATCAGGAAAAGCGCTTTTCCTGAGAACCAAGACCCACCTTTACCGCATCGAGGAAAGCAAGTAATACCGGGTTAAGCCAACGTTTGCTTAGCTATTTCAAACTCGAGTGCCCGGAGGTCTCCGTTTAGTGATTCGCAGGTTTTTAACTGCCACTGGGCCTCGTTGCCAAGGTCAAGCATTTCCCTGGCGAAGTTCAGATGTTCCAATGATTGAAGCTCGGCGGCTTTTGGTGTTATCATATCGAGCAATTTTTCAAGCCGGCAGCGCATTGAAATAATCTCGCCGGTGACCGGTTCGATGATATCGCAGTCGAGGCCAAAACGCATTGCTTTCCAGCGATTCTGCTGTAAATATTCTGCTTTCGGATTGCTGAGAGGAATTCCCTGTAGATATCGATCCTGGTAGAAGGCTAATGCTGCCTGCGTGACGGCGGCAAAGGCACAAAGACGGCGAACATCTGTAGGCAAATCAAAAACTCGTAATTCCACCGTACCCAACGGAGGCTGGGGTCTAATCACCCACCAAAGATCGCCGGGGCGGGTTATGTCACCGGCAGCAACCAACTTATGATAGAAGGATTCCATTTCGGAGAAATCGGCAAAAAAGGGAGGCAGGCCGGTACGGGGCATTGAATTGAATATGTGTGTTCTGGTGGAGGCCAACCCGGTGTATTGTCCCTCAAAATATGGGGAATTGGCCGACATTGCCAGCAGAGGGTAAATCCATTGTCTCATTTCATACAGTGCGTACATCGCACTTTGCTCATTCTGCATCCCTACATGGACGTGTAACCCAAAGGAGAGCATTCTCCTGGCTATATAAACGCACTGTTCTATGACCCACTTGTAGTGCTGTGTGTTGACGGTCGGCACTTTTCTCCAGTCGGCAAATGGATGGCTGCCGGCAGCGACAAGTTTGGCGCCAATATTTTCGCAGACATCGGCCAAAAGCCTGCGAGACTGAGTTATATCCTTTGCCAACTCATCAATGGTATGGCAGACTGAACTCTTGTATTCGAGAACGGCGAGGTAAAGTTCATAAGTGACGGCATTTCGGAGATCGTTATCGAGAGCCTTAATGATATCATCCACACAAGGCAGCAGGTTGGCGGTTTCGGCGTCGATGATGTGGAACTCCTGTTCGACGCCAACGGTGGGAAATTCATTTTTTACAAATTTAGTAAAATGTTTCATTTGGATATTCCATCCCTGCAAATTCTAATCGCCAAGCCTGAAAGCATTAACATAGCGGTTTTTAACGCTTTGTCGTTGAAATCGAAATTGGATTGATGTAACTGAGCAGAATCCGGGCCCATGCCGATACGAAATAAAAGTCCCGGAACATGCTCAAGGTAACTCCCGAAATCCTCGGAGCCCATGCTTGGTGACTGGATTTCTGTAACTTTGTCTTCGCTGAGGAGTTCGGCGGCAACTTCTCGAAATATAGTATATAACCGTTCATCGACTATTACCGCAGGAGTCCTGGCATTAAAAGTTAATTTAGCCTGCAAATTCAGTTGGTCACAAAGAACATTCACCATTGAGACCACTTCATCTATTGTCTTTTCGCGAATTTGTGGATCAAGAGCCCGTATTGTTCCTGTCAGAGTGCCGCTATCAGCGATGATATTTGCCTTTTTGCCAACCTTGGCTACACAAAGGCTGACAATTCTTTCGCTATTATCAAGCTTACTTAGTGCCTCTACTATTTTAGCTATACCTATAAGGGGATTGTTCGCGCTTTCGGGCCTGGCCCCATGGCCACCTTTTCCGATTACTTTTATTTTCAAGAAATCACATGAGGCCATCATCGTCTGGGGTCTGCAGGACACAGAATCCACAGCCAATCCAGGCCAGGAGTGGAAGCCCAGGATGGCATCCGGCAGGTCTTTGTCAAAGAGTCCATTATCAATCATAGATTTTGCGCCCTGGCCGGTTTCTTCAGCGGGCTGGAATATAAAACGTATTCGCCCTGTGAGTTCATTGCGCATTTTCAAGAGAATATGAACGGTTCCAACCAATGCCGCCGAATGGCCGTCGTGCCCGCAACTATGTGAATATCCGGGATTTTTGGACTTGTAAGCTACGCCAGTTGATTCCCTGAGAGGCAAAGCATCCATATCCGCACGAATAGCAATAAATCCACCGGGACGATCTGTGATGATATCAGCCACAATACCAGTACCGGCGATATTGTTCTGTATGGGAATATCGAGTTTGTTTAATTCGTTGGTGATAATTGCTTTGGTTTGGGTTTCAGAAAAACCAGGTTCCGGAACTTCGTGCAGCCTGTGGCGTAATTCAACGATATGGTTTATTTGGTCTTCAATAAGTTTTGTTATTTTAGATTTAATATTTTTTGTCACAATGAATTCCGTAACATCGTTCGTTTAGTTTGGTTTTGCTTTTGTGTCGTCGGGATCACTGTTAATTAAATGTGTACCCAATTTTATCCATTCATACCAGCCGGGTTGGGTTCTTCTTTTTCTGTTTCGGTTTCTCCAGTATCGGATCAGGTCCATGTCGTTTTTGGCAGCAGTTTTTCTCGTTGCATAGATTATGGTTTCGGAGGCTCCGGCGATTTCGGCAATGCTGGTTTGATAAGGCAAGTAATATTTAATTCCTGGCGGGCACGGTTTGTTATGCCCCCCTTCCCTGCTTACAATCATACTTGCACCGCCGGCGAGCGAACTCGGATTCGACAATCCTGACGGTCGGGCGGCGTTTACAACAGCACCGTATTTGGCATACATCAACATCAGCAGGTTCTTTTGTTTTCTAAGGACGGCAGCGTCCGGAGATGAATCTGCTTCGCAGCTTATGTGGAAGTGGAGATACATGCCCCGATTCGCTGCGAGGTCGCCTAACTCAACCCATTGGGCGTCACCGCCGATAGTTACGATTGAGTACACCCCTTTGAGATTGAACCACATTGTGCTTGTAGATAAACCTGGCCTGAACAGATCGGTGCGAGTTGTACTTAGCTGGGAATATTGTGTTTTGATGTTTCCATCGTCTCCTATAACAAATGCGCAGTTTTGTCTGCGGCCATCGGCAAAAAACGGCATTCCGACAATCACATAAATATTTGCGTTTTTTGCCTCATTTCGGATTTCATTAAGGGCTGAATTAAGTTCGGCGGGGCTTGCGGCGGAGATATCTTCTTTTACGTATCCTGTTACCGCCAGCTCGGGAAATATTACAATATCGGCTGCATTTCCGGCGGCCTGGCGGATATAGCTCTTTATCCTGCTCACATTGACATCGATGTTTCTCGAACATGCGATTTGTGCGGCAGCTATCTTTATGTTGCGCGGCGTAGAGGAGTAGGATTGGATATCCGGAATCGGGTCCACATTCTCTCTTTCCAGGAGTTTCTTACCCATGTCCCAGAAGGGTTTGAATATCGGATGGTTTCTTCTTCGGCGGGCTTCTGTTCCTGTCGCGAGTTCGGTATCTATTTCTTCTATTATCATCACATCTTTTTCGTAAATACGGTGTGCCTGAATTGAGCCATCCGGCCTTATGATTGCGCTTCCCCCGCCCCATGGCGAGTGACCCATGAAATCTGTGTCGTCGTGCACGGGATTACAGACTATGACAAAGGCATCGTTTCTCAAGGCCCAGGGACGATAACGAATCAGTTGCAGGTCCGGTCTGCCATCGTCACCTCCGTGTCCGCCGGATGTGTCGATGATTATCTTTGAGCCCTGAACCAGAGAAGGCAAATCGGAATGTTCCAGATAGCCACGATCGGAGCATATTGCAATGTTCGATGGGACACCGAAAATATCGAATCGCTGAGGGACCTCGTAATTCTTATCGTAGAAGACCAATCTGCTGCCGTTCGGGTCATACACGAGCCCCTTGTTATTGAGAGAGCCGGTCTTTTTTAGTTTGTATCCGGTGCCGAATATGACATATATTTTCTCAGATCGCGCTTTTTCGGCGATTTTTGTTATTGCAACATCGAAGTCGTTTTTGGTTGGATTATCCACAGATATCTCCGGCCAGTATAGGGCGCATTCCGGGAAAATAACGATCTGACATCCTCTGGTTTTGGCCTGGCCGATAAAACGGAGGAGCTTTGCCAGGTTTCGGTCGAGCGTGTTCTCAATTACGGTCTGCACTACGGCGACTTTGATCTTCTTTGCATGGACATCGGTGGCGATTACTGCAATCGCCACCATTGTAAAGACAAGAAGATACTTGTATGCCTTGACCATATCTTTTTCACCTTATTCAGGCGTAGAGACTTCTCTTTCGGCTGTCTGCTCGCAGAAATCTCAATCGCTTGTACGTTTAATATAGAGTGCGACTTCTCTGCCCATTGAATCCGGCTTAATCCAGGTGACGTTGCCGGAAGAAATCGAGACGCCGGTCTGGATTACTTCATCGCCATCGGTCGTGTCAAACCATTTGAGGTCATAGGTGCCGGCAGCCATATCTGTGATACCCATCGGGCCGGAATAGTCGTAGGTATAAGCAATATAAGATTTGCCGGGATTTGCCAGAACCCATTTGGTTGAACCGGCAGCGAGGTCATCCCGCGGTTTCATTTTGTGAAAATCTGTCTGCTCCATGAAGGTGTTGATTCGGCCATCATCCCTTAGGGTGTTTTCGTCTGCAGCTTTGTCGGCATGGTGGTAAGCTTCCAGAGTGTGCATTCCTGTCATGGCACATGACCACATGTAGATTCGGCTCTGGCGGCCGCGGCGAGGATGATGGTATGTCTCATTCTTCATGACCACGAATTTGGATGCATCACGTTTGTAGTATGACAGGTACTCGGCGTGCTGTCTCTCGAAATCGTTTTTGTGGGGTACTACGTGGAGCCATGTGACGAGACGGATATGCGGATCGCCCATATAAGCATCGGAGGTGATACCATCAGCAGGGAAATCGCCTTCCGGATCATTGGGTACCACGAAGCTTTGCACGATCGGATGATTGTAGTTGTCTGTGCGGGCAATGAGTTCGCCGATTTTTTTAAAATGAGGTGTACGGCTTGCGGGAAGTTTGTTGCAGCTTTCCTCGATACCCCAAATAATGTTCTTATGGTGTTTGAACTTCTTCACTATACCCTCGATCCAGCGTTTTTCATCGCGGGGCAGGCTGCCGTTGGAGTCGAGCTTCCAACCCATCATTTCAACGTCGGTCGCATCGTTGTAGAATTCCAGATGAACGATGATTCCATTTTCTTCGAACCGGCTGAGCCATTTGTCCCATTGATTGAGGACTTTGGCGTTTAGCCCCTGTGATGGGTCGTGATTAAGGAACGGGGTATGTGTATCGTCACCTTCACCCTTGTAATTGCACTTCTTCATGCGTGTCATCTGGCAGTGGAAGGCATTTACTCCAGCTCGGGCCATTCTGTCAATCATCTCCTCTTGTTTGCCGCCGGATCGCGTACCGTCTGCATTCAGAGTGCCGCGAAAGAGGAAATCTTCCGGATTGTCCGGGCCTGAAAGGAAGACAGGTCCGGCTCCATTATACTTTAGATAGCTCGGATATGAACCAGCCACTATCACCTGGCCGGGTAAGGCATCGGTGTCATCGAGAGGTCCGGAGGCTTCGAATGCTGATAATGAGCCTTTGACTTTTGCTATGCTGGTGAGGTTTAGCTGTACGTAGTCGAGCTTACCGTATTCGCGTGCGTCGCCATGTACTTCAACCATGATTTCATCGCCGGATTTGATTATGACATCCCTGATCGTGTGGGTTGTCCATTGGTCGTTATCTTTCGAGGCGTACCATGAGGAGCCAATCTGGTTACCGTTAACAAAAAGGTTGAGCCGACTTTTGCCGTCCTTCTCATCGAAATAACGAACATCGACATCATAACGGGCTTTGTCGGCCGTATAAGGCTGGTCGAAGTGAGTGCGTATGCGTCCTTTGGTTATACTTTTAAGCTTTACATTAATCCTGTGAGATACGCTTCGGTTGTTGCGATGTTCGAGTTCATAGTTTTCGAGAGTCAGAAAATTCTCCGCTTCGATTCTAATATATTCTCTCGGGTCGATCGGAGCCGGGACGATGTTGTCATCCAGCAGCTTTCTTACTTTAGAAATCTCAGATTTTTCATCTCCTGTCATGAGAAAGTATGCCATTCCAGAGTCGGAGCAATCGGCCCTTGTGACGGCAAGGAGCCTCTGCCACAAGAACCTGACCTTTGAGTCGTCGGAATCACGCATCCAGTACCATGGGCGCCAGTCCTGAGGGTTTGCGGGTCTGCCGTAACGGCTTGTGCTCAGGAATTGGTTCTGGTCGGTTATCTGTACCCATTTTATTCCCTGGGGGATTACATCTCGTTTGTTGTGGTTCATGAGGTTACCATCCTGGGTGGTGTAGCCATCATTCCACCTGCTGTGAGAGATGCAGTACACGAATTGTCTTTTGGCAGGATCGGATTTTTGGATACCCAGATACGGCACTTCCATTGGTCCGGCCAGGATGAAGTACAGCGGATTGTCTGCGGAAGATTCGTTGATTATGTTCTTGATGTTCTCGATTGCTCCGTCGAGGTCTTTTTGGCAGTCATAGAAGACCGATTTGCGATAGCCGTATCGCAGTGCAGCGCCGAGGACGCTCGTTTCGTGTATTTTTTCCCATTTGGGATCCGTTTTCGGGAGAATGCAATTGTAATCGAAGTGGACGAGTTTATCTTTCACGCCGAATTCGGCAAAGATTGCAAGGGCCACGGGAGAAGCTCCCCAATCATCCTCATCATTGTAATTTCCATCAGCACTGTAGGCAATTCTACCCTTAAATGACTGTCCGTCGAAAGGGCCCGAATTCGAGTAGAGGTTTGAGGTCGACAAGAGCATGATGATTAACGCGGTACAGGCAATTTTCCAATATTGTTTCATTTATTCCTCCTCAGATATGACAAGTTCCAACCCAACATTTTCCATTTGCTTTGATAAACAGTGTTTATGCCGTTGTTCATTGACCGACTTTTATGATTGCGTTATTAGATGTCGGCTCATGTACGAGCTGGTCCAGTAAATCCGCTATGGCGTTTTTCCGAATTCATCTTCAATAGCGCTGATCACCTCATCTGACATCGCATAGGAGTGTTCCTTGTCCGGAAAGGCGCCTGTTCGGACTTCTTCGCTATACTGCTTAAAGGCCTGCTGCATCAGCTTGTTAAATTCCTGATAACGTTTCGCAAAACTGGGAGTAAATTTATCAAACATTCCCAGCACATCCGGTGTGACCAGCAATTGGCCTGAACAGTGCGGCCCGCCGCCAATACCCATGGTGGGTATGCGCAGTTTCTTCGTTATGTACGCAGAGAGTTTCGCGGGAACAGCTTCAATAATAATCATAAATGCTCCGGCCTCCTGCAGTTCAAGTGCATCCCGCACTACTTTCCGGGCCGATTCCATATCCTTGCCCTGGACTTTCATTCCACCCAGAGCGCCTATCGCCTGCGGGTGCAGCCCGATGTGACCGACCACAGCAATCCCCATATCCACAATTGCGCGGGTTTTTTCTATGTGGTTTGGTGTGGCTTCAAACTTGACGCCGTCAACTTTCGCATCAGTGACAAACCGGGCGGCATTACGCATAGTGTCTTCCACACTGTATTGGAAGGATCCGAACGGCATATCCGCGATGACCATTGTTCGGGAGCATGCCCTTGCAACAGCGGCACAGTGCAGAACCATCATGTCCATTGTTGCATTGAGGGTATTTGGGTGTCCGTGAACCACCATTGCGCATGAATCTCCAACTAAAATCATGTCGATACCTGTGTCGTTGATCTGCTTAGCGGTGGGATAGTCATATGCAGTTAACATAGTAATGATTTCTTTTTTGTCCTTCATTGTCTGAATGGTTCTAACCGTATGTTTTTTATCGCTCATGATCTGCTCCTGCTAAAAAAATCACATTCGTTTTTGTTAAGATGGAATTTAGACATTTCTTGTCTTACAAGATTATAAAAATCATTAATCCTATTTCGTGATTCAAATCTTTCGTACCTCATTTTACTGGAATTTCCCATATAAACATCTCTTAAACACTTGAAGGCCTACAGTATCAAAATCATATAGAGATTGCAATAATTCTCCGGCTGCCTCAGCGAGTTGTCTCAAAACAAAACAATTTTTAAGGGTCCCGTTTAGAGGCACATCAATCAATCATTTATTTTCTTCTGTTGTTATCTGATTTTCATCGACAACTTTTTTTGCATCTTCAACAGGTGCAGGTTTCTTACGTGATGATCTATAGATGTTATAGCCGATAGTGCCGCCGGTCAAAATGACCAGTGATGTAAGCATTGCAATGAAGCGTGTTCGAATCGCCTGCGGGGAAAGCTCTTTATCCCTGGTGCGATTTGGATTCATAAAGCACCATGTCACAATAGCTACAAAATTAAGACATGCGGCCAGGATAAAAAAGGTATTGGCACTTCCGGTATCTTCATTCAACAGCAGTGGAAAAGTAATAGCACTTATAGCTGCCCCGATATTGCCTACCATATTCATTGAGCCAGAGACAGCGCCGGAATTAATGCCGCCTATGTCGTTACAGAATGCCCAGCTTGGGCTGAGCGTCATATCGACGCCGAATGTCGCAAGACCAAAACAGAAGACAAACCAAAGCAGTTGAGCCTTGTCTGTTGTCAGGAAATCCAGGTTCTTTGTTTGTGTGGCCAATATCAAGCCGATTACACCGAGCGAAAAGCCCACAATAGCCGTGATGCGCCTTGAATTTACATGGTAACCTTTCTGGTACAATCCGGTGACCATTGAGCCGGCAATCCAGTTGGCGAAGGCGGCGAAGAAAAGAGGAACAGCCGAATAATAGATGGCATTCGGGTCGTCAGGCCACTGCTTTTTTATATATGAAGGCAGCCATGATAAGCATATAAAGAATGTTACATTACTTGCAAAATACTGAAGCATTGCCAGTGACATATTCAGGGAGGTAAATACCTCGGCAAACGAGGCTTTGATCCCTTTAGTAAAGTCGCTGGCCCGTCCGGTCTCGATATAGTCCAGCTCGGCCTGATTAACTTTAGGATTGTCCTTCGGATTGTCACGAAACCAGATAAGCCAGACTGCTGCCCAGATAATGCCAATCACGCCGTTAACCACGAATGTCCATCGCCATCCGATTATACTTATCAGCCACGGCATTAAAAAGAGAGAAAAGGCGGCACCTAAACGACTGCCTGAGAAATTAATTCCGTGTGCGAGACCTCGTTCCTTGACAGGCAGCCAGCGAAAGAAAGCCTGTGTCGCACCGGGAAACGCCCCGGCTTCACCCACTCCGAACAGGAACCTGAGTACGAGCATTTGTATTGCATTTCGAGCAGCACCGGTAAGGGCGGTAAAACAACTCCAGACAGATACGACAATAGTAAGTGCCTTACGCGGACCTAAACGGTCGGCTATCCAACCGGAGGGTATCTGGAACAAAGCGTACCCAAACGCGAAGATACTAAAAATCAATCCCAGTGTCTCTTTGGAAATAGAGAGGTCTTTGAGGATAAGGTCGGCGGCAGAGGCGATGCAGGCGCGATCCATGTAGGTGTTGACGCTGTGGAAAAAGAGAATCGAAATAAGGACAAAGCGCTGGCGGCTCATCCGACCTTGAGAATTTTCCATAATGTAATCCTATAGATTAAACAGGCTTAAATGATCGAGACATTATAAAGCAGCACGACGATCCTTAATCAGCTTCAGGGTGTTTTCCCAGGCACTGATGAACATGTCCCGGAAATACATAACCGGTCCATATTCCTCGTATTCATCCACTTTAAGCCCATCCTCCATATATGCCTGACGAAAAGCAGGCACCTTGGCAAGCAGTTCATCAAGCACATGATCCTGCACTGGATTGAACAGCCGCGAGACAACCGGTTGATCCAGTTCAAGCAATTTGTCGGCGTGTCCCCGCCAGTTCATAGTGATACACACATCGCCACCTACCATTTCAGTGAAGTGCTGCAATCCTCGAACCCCCCCGCCGATGAAGCCGAGCTGATAGCCGCGGTCATGCACGAACTTGTATACCTTTTTAGCGATGACCATGCCGGCCTGATAAAGCACATCGGGCGAGATATCTATACCTTTTTTTTCAACTTCTTTGCCGAGCCACTCGTCATAAATTCCTGTAATCAGGGAGTAGTACATGATTGGTTTCTTTTTAGTTTTGGCTGTAATTTTATCGTACATTTCACATACATCGATGACTTGACTTAGCCCCATGATCTCCGTTGCATTGAGCGGTGTGTTCTCTTCTATCAGGACCCCCATCGCTTCCAGGCCAGCTTCAGTTGCTGGAATCTTAATCATAATGTTAGGGCTCATCGCCCGGTTTTTGCGCCCTTCGTCTATGATGACCTGAGCATCCTCCTCATTGATTGGATCGCCCTGTATGCTGACATATCCGTGCTCACCGTTGGTTCTTTCATAAACTGTCATGAACTTATCTGCAATCCCCTTGACCAGTTTACGCTGGAGAATGCACTCAACCTGATTATCGTCTTCACTTTCCTTTAAGGTTTCATCCAGCAGAGTCAGGGCATTGTCTTTGTAGTCGGGGTGATTCAACATCTTCCATGTGTAAGCAGGATTCTGAGTGCAGCCCATGGCGCCGGCGTCAATGGCCCACTCGGCCTCCGGAGGTGTGACATTGTTAATCCACATTTTCGTAGGAGTCAAAGCAGCGACGCGATGAAAATAGTCCTGTTTCATAACTTAGTTCCTTTCCAGATATTCGACAGTTGGAATTTCAAAAACAGCTTATGGCTCTTCGATAGTGACGGCTCTAAACCAAGAACCTTTACCGGAGGCAATTCTGAAGGATTATAGACTTTTACCGGTAATATACAAGATAAAAAACAAACTCAGCCGGCTATTAAGTCAATGGTGGAGTACTCAATCATTTTTTTTCACTTGAGGAGACTTTCTGAAGGGCCGGGCCCTACAGGCCGAGTGAAATCCCGGTCTTTAGTCATCAGCCATTTGTCGCATTCGAATCCGTCTTCCCGCATGGAAAATTCAATAGTATGCAAGCCGGGATTCTCGATATCTAAAAATATTTTATAGGGTTCACCACAATGCTGTTCATTAGTTCGCTGTTTGCTCTCCCATCGCCATGACTGTTTACCTTCACACCACTGCAGGCGTTGACCAGACTCCGGCCAGGTACCGTCAAGACCCACATGAAGGCCGTTATCTTCGCTACCTGTGGAGTATGCTCGCACCCATACGTAGTATCGTCCAGTAGTGCTGAAGTGGACCGGATACACCAGGACGGCCATTTTGCCCGACTCGTTGGAGAAGTTTTCACCGTGGATGAGTTTCATACTGTGGTTTCGCCTCGTGTCCGGCAATATTTCAATATAGGCTCCTCCACTGGCGGATGCCTCGTGGCTTTCATCGCCGTCCGGAGACACTTGCGGCTTCTGATCTGCTGAGGTAACATACCATTTCCTGACATCCATCTTAGTCTGTGCCGCGAAGTTCTCAGCTTCGACTGCAACAATACCGTTTATTTCTTCGAAGGTTGTTGTATCATCTTTGCTTGTTTTGGCTTCTTTGGGAGGTGTAAGTGTCAGCGAAACCCAGCGTCCACGTGCATAAGGTATGCGTCCGCTCTTTTTGCTGCTATTGGTTGCGGTGTTGAACTCTACCCTGATGGTTGCGTCTTTTGAGACTGAGATATTCTTCCATATTTTCGGCATTGGTTTGTAGTCGATGGACGTCCTGGGATTAGTGAATTGTCCTATGAGTTTATTGTCGATCAGGAGCTTATAAGTGGACTCTCCATCAGTTTCGGCCATGGTTGTCAGCGTGATGTTATATACACCCGTATCGCCGATAAACTCAGTTTCAGCGGCGGCGAACTTGTCTTTATACTGCTCCGGGTTGATTGCCAAGGCGTCGTGACTATTATCCTTGTAAGCAGACACAAATCCACCGTCAGTGACAATCCGGAAATCCCTGATAGCTTTTAGAACGATCGCACCTTCTGCGTTCGGGATTACCTCAGGACGTGGAGGCTGCTCCGAGGCAAGTTCGAGCTTGCCGGCACCTTTTATTACGAGCAGCCAGTCGTTTTTGTCGGGTGCAGTGACTTCGATCATTTGTCCGGAGTCAACTGAGCCGGTATTTAACAGGCTGGTTAGGCCATCGCCCGTTCGGGGATTGAACCATCCATAAGAAAATTTGCCGTTAGTCGCATTGAGCTGGATTTTTCCGCCATGCTTGAGATAGACCAGATATATCTGGCCCGGTTTGCACAGGACATAGTCATCCGTATTTTCGGTCATCTCGTCTTCGCACTTCATGTCCCAGAACGGAATTTCATATTTCCTGAAGAACTCCAGTGCATATCGACACTGGTTCCAGACCTTTTCTCGTGTGCGGTAGTCCTGGCAGGTCAGGTCGCTGTGCGGGTGCTTGTAACCGAAATACCACTCAACGCCGGCGCCGCCCGCCATGATATTACCCCACAAGGCGTTTTTACGGGCGTTGTCGCGGGTTGGGTCCTCAGCGTCAGTGATGAGACCGTGTGTTGCATCACCCGGCTCATCGCAGGCGACGACCCAGGGTTTGCCGGCGGCCACAGAGCGATCGATGTAGTTGCGAGTCCGGCTATGGACCTGGCTAAAATCAGGCTTGCTGGTCTGCAGGGAGAAACCGGTCAATTTCGATGCATTGCCCAACAGGTCATAGTGGGGATCGTTCATATTGTGAATCACGATGTGGTGCTGATACGGATCGTTTGTCCAGAAGTAGTTTGCCCAGGCAACCTTCTGCTCTGTTGTAGCGTTGTTGATTTCTTCGCCAAGGTTCCAGTTGAGGGCCAGGTGATGGCTGAACCGCGCAATCAGCTCGCGGTAGTAAAGCTTGCGCTGTGGACCCAGGTCGCCCTTGTCCAGCAGTAATTCGTTCTCGGTTTCCATTGTCTTGAAGTGCAGATACATTCCGAGTTTATCTGCATGTTCGAAGAGTACCTCCCACTGAGCAAGCCGCGAGACATCAATTCGCAGCAGGTCATCGTAGCTGATATAGGGGAAGACATTTTGGTCGTCACCTCCTATATTCATCGTAAGGAAAGAAAAGACGTTCATACCTTTTGATGCCAGGTAATTGATCGCTCCGATGATACCTTTTCCTTTTCCATTTTGCCAGGTCGGATCGCCCTGCTTCCAGTCCCTAATATGGGGAGCCCAGTCCTTGATGAAGTTATCTTTGTGGCCGTCGTACTTAAAATCGCCATCGAAGTCCTTGTAAGCCAGGAAGTTTTCGGGAGCGTCCGCCCCAGCTTTTAAGAAGTACTCACCTGTTTCAGCAAATCTCAGATGATGCTTGCCTACATATTGCAGCAAACCCTTGCTTCGAAAGTCGCGTCCTTTTTTGTCGGTCGGCCCAACGTAAAAAGAACCGGTTTGGCCGTCCATAAAGCCGGCGCTTTCACCATCGGTTTTCTTCTCGCTAACTGCAACATTTTCACCCTTCCTGAATGAAACAACGTATTTCCATACACCGGTTTGGTCGGGCGCTAAATGAACCCGCCATTTGTTGCCTCTGTTGGCTCTGGAGTTAGCAGCATCACCGTCGGCAGCGAAATAACCCGGGACAAGATAAGACTTGCCGCTATTTTGGTGTGTAAAAGTTACTTCGAGACGATAGTATAGAAACGGGTTCGGATCGGCCTTTTCACTCGTCTGAGGTCCATCGAATGTTAATGTCACCTTGTGCCATTTTTTTGACTGGCCACTTATTTGCCCGGTAGATGCTGCCCGGCTCAAGGTAACAGCTAACAAAATAAGGCTTATAACAAACCACTGCATTTTAAGATGCTTTGACATAAGACACTCCTCATCTGATAACCTGAATATTATTTTGCAATCCCGGGTAAGTTTATACTATATTATGTGCATACTGCAAGAAACTTTGCTTAATACTTATAAATGATACATCGTCATCTAATTCCATCCCGGCATCTCAATTAAGGTAATCTATGTTCTGCAGACAGCCCGAAATCGTAAGGAGTGATATCATTAGCCGTCATGTCGTCAGAGTGACCATCAATAAACAGGCAGTTTACGCGTTTATTATGACGGTCGCGCGCCATTCGGCGTGAACCATCCGGGGCCGAGGGCAGGTGGCTCGCATTCCAGACATCAAGCGACTGCATTTTAACTTTCATTTCATCAGGCGAATCGTCCTTCAGTATTATTTTGATATGACCCGCATCCGGAATATATTCGTAATCCGCCATAAAAATTGTGGTCGCATGCCGGGGAAAATCATCCAACTTGGAAAATCCGAAATATTCTGTCATAGAGCCCTTCAGGTCAAATGCATTAGTGCAATAATCAACTGTTTGCTCTTTATACGGATAGCTCGGACAATCATATATATCGACTTCGTAATAATTTTCGAAATTTTTGGATTGGCCGCCTACATAAGGCATAAACAGGACGGGCCATCTCATATCTATACCGGTATAAACAGCAACACCCGGACGCAGCTCAGCCCGCGGCAATTTATAGTCGTAATCATTGGCATATAAATGCATTGCCACACCAATCTGCTTGAGATTGGCCAGGCACCGAGTCGCTTGCGCCTGTTCTTTAGCCCTGCTCAAGGCCGGCATGAGAATCGCCAGCAACAATGCAATGATGGCAATAACCACTAACAGCTCTATGAGCGTAAATCCCTTATTTAGTTTTTTACATAACATAGTACACCCCACTATTCTTTCTATTCTCAGAAGACATATAAAATCTTACTTTCTATCTTTAAGATATTATAATATAATATTAACAGAAAAACACCTAAAAGATTTTTCGCACCTTTGCTCCTCATATAAGACTTGACCGTTACCTTGCTCCAGAAACAACTTGACGATAGTAAGTTCGGAAAATAACATAAGTTGTCAAGTATTCAAGCAGTTAGTCGAGAAGACGTGGGATTACCAGGAGGATATTTTATTCTGGTGTTTCTTTTATAAAAGGAAGGAGACTGATATGAGTCTGAGAAGATGGGTATTAGCACTTGTTATTTCGATGATGTTTTTTTGCTTTTGGTCATCAGCCCGGGCTGAGCAGGCGGGTCAAGACAATTGGTGGCTTACGCCCCACCGTCTGCTTCAAACAAATCTTCGCGAGATCGACGCCACTATGGACACCGATCAATATGTGCGCGAAGCGAAAGAGTTTGGCGCTAATATCGTGCTGTTCAACGTCGGCGGAATTGTCGCCAATTATCCAACAGAACTCGAGTATCATTGGCGGAACACGTTTATGAATGGTGACCTCGTAGGCGAGACCCTTAAGAAGTTACACAAAGCCGGTATCAAAATGATCGGGAGGTTCGATTTCAGCAAGATCAATGAAAAATATGCTGCTATTCATCCTGAATGGCTCTATGTCAGCGAAAAGGGCGAGCACGTCAACTACAACGGCCAGGTACACACTTGTGTGATGGGCGGCTACCAACAGTATTACCTGCTGGATATCCTAAAAGAGGCGTTGACCAGGTATCCCTTGGACGGTGTGTTCTTTAATATGATAGGTTTTCCGCAGACTGACTACAGCCGAGTCTTCCACGGTATCTGCCAATGTCAAAACTGTAAAAAGTCATTCAAAGAATTCTGCGGGCTTGATATTCCAAAACATGATAGTAATCCTCAGACGCTGCGTAAGCACCAGCAGTGGAAAAGTATCCAGGTAGATAGGCAGTTCGGTCGTGTGCGTGATCTGATCAAGTCAATTCGCAGCGATATTGTTATCTGCACTTATACTGTCGAACACATCGATTTGATTCGGAAAGAATCGGGCGCTCCGCTGGGCCAGGAGACCTGGGACGATGTGGAACGTGCCCAGTGGACATTACTGACAACCGAAAACAAGCAGTTGGCCAACACAACAGTCCATTTTTATCAAATGATCTTTCGCCATTCAGCTGCAGCTCCGTATCTGCACACTCGCAGGCTTTGGCAGCAGATGGTCAACGGCGCCTGGCTTGATTTTTATTGCATTGGACCCTTGCAGCGTCTGGAAGACCGTGCAGGCATTGGACCTATCAGCGATATCTATCGATTCCATGCACACAACGAGAAATGGTTGCTTCATACTGAATCGGCGGCCGAGGTGGGCCTTGTACGCCGCGATGGCGATGATTACTGGGGCTGGTTCCAGATCCTCTCGGAAAACCATATTCCCTTTGACCTTGTTTCTTTCAGGCATTCCGACCTGAAACGCTATAGAGCACTGATCGTTCCCGAAAGCGGCGGCGTTAAGGCTGAGGATGCGCGTTTACTGGACGCCTATGTTAAAGGCGGTGGTAAACTCCTATTGAGTGGTCAAATCCCCAATGCGTTAACCTGCCTGGGGCGACCCATTCTGAAGAAAACCTGGCCCCTGCGTCATTCGATGTATGTGCGTATCGGCCCGAAAGACAAGGAAGTTCTTAGAATGGATGGCCTGAAGGATTTTGATTTGGTCCATCTACGCGGCGATTTCCATGAATATGAACCGGCATCCGACACCAACCAAATGCTGCGTCTTATTCATGATGTGATGTATGGCCCACCCGAAAAATGCTATTACAGGTCTGTATCCGATATTCCGGCGTTGCTTGTGCGCGATTATGGTGATGGGATAGCAGCTTCGTTTCCCTTCCATATCGGGGCAATGTATCGCGAATGGGGTAATCTGGGGCATTCGATGCTAACGGTGGGAACTCTGGATAATCTGCTGAAAACCGGGCGACGATTGAAGATAGAGTCTTCACCGCTGGTCGAAGCGACGCATAGGCGAGACCCTAAGGGACGGTTCGAATGGATCGCACTCTACAATCATTCGGGACGGCTCGAGAATTCCTTCCACCCGCCGATTCCAATCAAAGACATAGAAATTAGTCTTCGAACCTCAAAAGATGTAAAAATCGTCAGATTATTAAAAGACAAACAGCAGCTTGGATTTTCAGCCGCTAAAAATGGGTTGGTCAAAGTGACCGTACCGGAATTGAAAACTTACGAAATTGTATTATTTGAATATCAGTAAAACCAAAAAAACAAAATCCCTTACAATATAAGGGATTATGAATGGGCGATACAGGACTTGAACCTGTGGCCTCCTGCGTGTAAAGCAGG
>JAVVFI010000519.1:0-2996 GCA_032250555.1 Sedimentisphaerales bacterium | reverse complement strand
GCTTTATTTACCGATTTATGGCCAACTTTGACGTTTGCCACAGCTCTCCCGTACACATCTCTAGCTACGGTGCGGACTACAACTTTCTTTCCCTGAATGAGTTTTTTTAATTGTTGAGTCGCTTTTGTTCCACCTTTTCTGCCTTTCTCGGGAGCATTAACGTTGGCAAGACGTACAGGATGCTTACGGGAGCTAGTTAAGAAAGTGTCGCCGTCAATTACCCTTGTCACTGTTTCTCTTCTTACTGTTTCTTTTCTTTTCGCCATCTTTATGTTCCCAAAAATATTAAAAATATTAATACAGTAAATATTTTCCCATTTTTTTGCTGTAATTCAAGGAATTTTTTTTAAGATTAGCTGTTAATTACCTTAAAAGATATCGTAATTAAATTAAAAAAATAAGCTATACACCACACGCCACAAATTCATTTTTTACTTTTGTTTTTTGACTTTTATCTTTTCACGAACAAGCTGCCGGGGAGCTGTTTTATCAGGCCCTTTAGCCGGAGTGATACGAGGCCGGCATTAACGTTTCCCGCAGCTAAATCGGTATCTGCGATTATTTGCTCTATATGCAACGGCTCCTTATTGAGATATTCGAAAATCGTCTTCTCATGGGCGCTGAGCTTCAGCTCTTTTATCTCGAACAGCGGCGTTTCTACTTTTTCAGCAGCTTTTTGTGCAGCAGCACTTACATGCTCTTCCAATTGTTCGCCGATATAGCCAAGGGCTTCCATTACATCCTCAACGGAATCTATCAGTTTTGCGCCCTGTTTTATCAGCCGATGCGTCCCCTTACTTACAGGTGAATCAATCTTCCCCGGAACCGCCATAACCTCACGATTATTTTCCATCGCCATTCTTGCACTGATTAATGCCCCTGAACGCAGGCCGGCCTCGATAACAATCGTACCCAGGGATAGTCCCGCTACTATTCTGTTCCGGGGCGGGAAGTTTTCGGACAGCGGCTCAAACTGCAGCGGCAGTTCACTGATACAGGCGCCGGATTCGGTTATAAGCTCAAAGAGCTTCTTATTCTCGGGCGGATAAATATTTTTAAGACCACAGCCCTGGACCGCAATCGTTCGCCCTCCGGCAGACAACGCGCCCTGATGGGCGGCGGTATCTATCCCGCGGGCCATTCCCGAACAAATGGTGAAACCCGCCGAGCTTAAAAAATGCCCGAACCGTGAAGCCTGCTCCTGACCATACAAACTGCACCGGCGGGAGCCTACTATCGATATCGCCAGATTATCTTCCCGACACAGACTCCCCTTTATGTAAATCACAGGGGGCGGGTCGTAAATCTGCCTGAGCACAGGCGGGTATCGCTCATCATCAAGATTAATTATCCAGACGCCGAGCTTCGCCGCTAATTCCAGTTCCGCCCTCACATCGAACCTGCCGCGCGTCGCGGCTATTCGTTCGGCTTTCTTATAACCAATCCCGTTCACCTTGGCCAGTTCACTAACCGAAGCACCCAATGCACGGTCGGCTGAGCCGAAATGTTTTATGAGTTTTGCGAATGTAGTCGAGCCAACATTGTCGGCCCTGATTAAGCCGAGCCATTTTTCAATATCAATCGAATTTGGTTGTGCCTTCGCCATTATCCCGCTTCTCGCAAATCAGTTTTTATAAAACCTAAGATTACCACCCATTGGAGCCGACCAATCACAGGGGCTATATGGGTACCAATCCCGCAGGTTTGTAATTTACCGCCTTGGGGACTAAAGGACAAGAAAAAAATACTTAAATCTGCAATTCGGCCAAATAAAGAAAGGGCGAATGTTCGGTAGGGGAAACTTGTAGGTTAACAACCTCTAATTTATAATCTCGCGATGGTGTATTAAATACCCTGGTATATAATGTCGATAAACCTTGCAGAGATTCATGAAAAGAAGATTTACTATCATAGGCGTCTTTTGCAGTGCTATCATCCTTTCCGGAGTGTGGCTTGTGTGCCGCTCATTCGGGAACATGGGCGAGTGTACGCAAATCGATAACGAACCGAATATTATCCCTGACTACTCCGGCATTGTCATCCCATATAACATTGCACCCCTGAATTTCAGGATTTCCGAAAAAGGACAGGCCTACCACGTCAAAATCCATTCAAATAGCAGCACATCGATAGAAATTGCCAGCAAAACAGGCCTGATGCGCATACCTTCGCGAAAATGGCGGGCCTTACTTAACGCAAACAAAGGCAATAAGGTATTAATAGATGTCTATGTCAAAGACTCAGATAACCGATGGCACCAATTTCAAAGTATCACCAATACAATTGCTAAAGAAGACATTGACACGACGGTGGTATATCGGTTTATGAAACCCATCTATAAATGGTGGAAAGACATGGGAATTTATCAACGCAATCTAATCGATTACGATGTGTCCCCTGTTTTGCTTGGCCGTTCTTTTGGCCAGGGTTGCCTCAACTGTCACAGCTTTGTCGGTAATGCGCCAGATACGATGACAATCGGGCTGCGCAGCGCGACATACGGCAGTCATACTCTTCTGGCCCGGAATGACACCATCGATAAGATCGGTGCAAAGTGGGGCTATACCGCCTGGCACCCGAGCGGTCGAATGGCTGTATATTCTATCAACAAGGTACGCCAATTCTTCCGTACCGGGGGTATGGAAGTTAGGGACGTGGTGGACCTTGATTCCGCCCTGCTCTGTTATCACATTAACAGCAAGGAAGTAATATGTCCTCCGGAACTGTCAGATAAAAACCGGCTTGAGACCTATCCAACATGGTCTCCGGACGGGCGGTATCTCTACTATTGCAGCGCGCCGGTCCTGTGGTCCGATCGCGACACGGTTCCCCCGGAAAACTACGACAAGCTCAAGTACGATCTGTGCCGCATCCCCTACGACGTCGAAACGAATCAGTGGGGTCAGGCCGAGACGGTCCTGGCCGCCGAGGATACGGGGCTGAGCATCCTGCTGCCGAGGATTTCCCCCGACGGGCGATTCCTTCTGTTTTGCATG
>JAVVFI010000518.1:0-3000 GCA_032250555.1 Sedimentisphaerales bacterium | reverse complement strand
ATAATAAATCAAAAAACACAAAACTTCAATAAACATCTTCCAGAATATCAGTCTATTTGAATGGATCATCCCCAATTCAGATGCAGGTTACGAGATGATACAGTCATCACCCTGAGCAAAGTGGAAATCTCATTTATTAAGGTGCCCTTAAGATATGACATTTTAAGAGCAGGTTTCTTTTTATACAATGTGCTTGTTAAAAGGATTAATCCCCGACCAATGGTCGAACCTTCTTTACCTTAAAGTACACAGCGCTGCTTCCGGACACGGCCTCGCCTTCTTCGTCATATCTCTTACGTCTTCTGATCGACTGGATAAGCTCAGCATCGTTCTCTTCACGGATTTTCTCAAGATCAAGCCTTTTCCCGCGATAACCTTTGCTTTTTTCTATGAACATATAAGCGGCTTTGGGATTAGTCTGTAAATTAGCATGGCTGAGTTTGTCAGACATCACCAATACAATAGTGTCATCATCCATCATATGTGGACGGGCATAGATAGCCTGATCAACATTCCCATCCGAATCGGCCGTAGCTAATATCCCGGTTCCCTCTGCGGTTTCAAAATATTCCGTCAAACTCATATCAAACACTCCTGAAAAGATTTTTTTTATATCTGTTAGAAAACTATACCGTTAAAGAACTCCTTTAGCGTTCGGAACAGTATCTAAAGGCTTTACCTTGTAAGAGGCCTGAACAATCTTCCCCTCACCGTCAATAACAAACGAAGATCGTATGATCCCCTCATAGGTCTTGCCATACATTGACTTCTTGCCCCAGGCTCCATAAGCCTTCGCTGTTTTGTTGTCGGGATCTGACAATAACGGAAAACCCAAGCCGTATTTATCATCAAACTTCTTTTGTTTCGTTGGCTTATCAGGACTGATTCCTATAGCAGAGGCGTCAAGTTTCTTGAGTTCCTTGGTCGCGTCTCTGATACTGCAGGCCTGTTTCGTACAACCAGGCGTGTCAGCCTTCGGATAAAAGTACAACAAGACTTTCTTGCCCTCGAAATCAGATAATGAAACAACCTTCTCATCCTGACTCGACAGAGAAAAAGAAGGGGCCTTGTCTCCAACACTTAATTTGGCCATTATTTTTCCTTTCGTATTAGAATTATGGCTCACAAATACCAGCACCTTGAAAATAATTGGCACCGAACTATATGTATAAATTTCACAATATCTTTAGGTCTTATTAGACTGGTCATGGCCTCAAATCGCAGCCAACCATCTCCAATTGACTCTATCTCTACTTTTAATCTGAGCATTTTGTTCATCATAATCAGATGCTAAAAAATATCTTTAATATCCACATACATCGAATCAATATTCAGTCAAAAACGCCCACACCTAAAAAACAAAAATGTAAATTTATCCTCGATTAGTGCTTACTTGCTTCCCTGTCGGGGGAACAATATGAGATATAATATCCACTCATAGGGTCAGAAAGGTTGCGGCCCATCGGTCTCTTCCATTGGCCATTCAATCACTCAAGGTGAATAGTAACGCCCTGAAATTGTCTGCATCGTTATACGGATTTGGATACCAAAGCGCCTCTTCGGTATCTTTATTAACTCTGAAGTCAACCCTCCCATCTCCGTATAGTATATTAATCCCTGACGATTTGCCCATTTGTCTATGCATTCCAGACCTCCATGAACCGAGCCGGTCCATAGAAATAGTCGATCGACCATTTATTGACGTAAGGGTATTGACACTTTTGTACGCATAATAGCTGTTGTCTAATTTCTCTCGTGACGTGCCCTGTGGGTAATAATTGTACCCAACTCGAATCCGTTCAGAACTGTTGGGGGAAGTACTATCCTTCGGGAAAGGCCATTTGAATTTACCGACATAATCTTCGTATCGCATCCCTTTTCCTGCTGATGGACAGTAGAAAATCTTGGGATCTTTTATGATTCTCTCGTGGAATAAATGCCCAAGATTAAATGGCCCCCCGACAATTTTTTCCGACTCACTGGTTGCATCCAGATTGACCCAGTAAACCTGGTATGAATACGCTGGAAGACTGGCAATTTTCTCTGGATCGAATAATGATTTAGGTATTCTATCGTCATAATTTGAAGCATAAACTATCAGTCCAAAACCAAACTGCCGTAAGCCGGACGCACACGCAACTCGTCTTGCTTTCTCTCTGGAAGCTTGAAGTAACGGCACAAGCATTGCCATGAGTAATGCAATAACTGAAATCGCAACCAATAATTCAACCAAAGTAAATCCTTTTGTTTTTCCCATGCCTACTGAAAACCACGCAAAATAACATCGTCAATATTCCAGCCCGAAAAGCCCCGCGCGTCGTTATTCGATACATGGTACCCCCAACGAACATACACCATTAAACGGCTGCAAATCACTGCCGATAAGATTGAACGAAGAACCTCCGAAATCCTTCAAATCAATATCCGACATCAGCTTGAAGTATTTGGGCCAGTCTCCCGGATTGACTCCGATAGAATCTAATTGATCGGCTGTGTAAATCAGGTATGGATCGCTGGGATCTCCCGTGCCGCCGCCGTATTGCCCATACGCCGGAAAGCTTAAAAGACAGATTGTCACTAATAAAGCTATGCCCCGCAAAACTCCGGAATTTCTCCCCATCGTCATTCGCAAATCCTCCGGCCACCTTTTTCTATATATATAAAGGGGAGACTAAACGACTTTTCCCTTTTTCGCTAATATGTAATATACCAAACACCAGGACTCGCCGTCAAGTAAAGATTAGGCCATTTGCAAACTTTCGTAGGTTTGTTTGATTTCAGAGTATTCAGTAACGAAAAATTGCACAATTTTTAGCTTTGTGTGTATGTACTAATTCCGGCTTCATACCTGCCTGCTCTATCTCATCAACTATCCAATAATAATTGCCGACCGTCTCAAGTGCTGCTTTAGCTCCCTGCGTCCAGTTAGACAAAAACTGTTTTATCGTTCCTTTGTTATGATTAATCCTTTTTTCGCAAAGAAACCGTCCCTTTTTATTC
>JAVVFI010000517.1:0-3012 GCA_032250555.1 Sedimentisphaerales bacterium | reverse complement strand
AGGCCTGCGTCCTGATCGGTTTCGGTGCCCTCGCTATCTATCCCTGGTTGCTCTATGCCAGTGGCCTGGAGGGCACGCAGAGCAAATCTTCTCAAACTACATGACAGGGCAATTCAGTTTGAGGGCTTCGCCAGCAGCTCCGGCATACCTTCGCTGACTCGTTTTGTCGAATTTATAGAAAAGCTTCAGGAAACAGGCCAGGATTGGGCGCCTGCCGAGCCCCAGGCCTCGGCGGGTAATTCGGTTCGTATTTTAAGCGTACATAAAAGCAAGGGCCTCGAATTTCCGGTCGTCTTTTTAGCTGAGCTGGATAGCTCTTTCAACAAAAAAGATATCCGCGCCGATATTCTAACTGACACCGATTACACTCTTGGCCTGCAGGTCATCGACCAAAACTCGAAAAGTAAGCTGCGCTCGCTCGCACATGAAGTCATCGCCGAGGAAAAACACTCAATCGCTTTAGCCGAGGAAATGCGAATTCTATATGTTGCCGCAACACGCGCCAGAGAGCGGCTTATTTTAGTCGCCTCGCAAAAACAAAAGACATGCAGTCGGATTATCTCGAACGGCTATTTCTTCGGCGACGGCCCCATCCCCGATTGGCAGCTTCGCTCGGCCCCGAATCCTCTTCAATGGATTCTATATGCGCTTGCGCAGAATAAAAGTTTACACAACGTTTTTCAAACCGGGCTGGCCAACAGCGCTGTAGACGACGATTTATTCAGCTTAAAACTTTACAACCAGCAAGAGCTAAGTCAGCTCTCCGAGTTCATTCTTAAGTTGAAAACAGATAAACTGATTCGCTCGTCCATTACTTCTAAACAAACACGCTCAAAACGAAAAGAATCAAAATTGCATTCGAAAGTGAAAAAATCATTGGACTGGCGGTATCATTTTGGAAACACGTATAAATTACCTGCCAAAAATTCAGTAACACAGTTGACCCATAACAGCGATGAATACGTAAAATCAAATTATTCTCTGGCTTTAAATCGTAAACCAGGAATTCTGATAGAAGAAGATACAATTTTAACAGAACCAGTTGAACCGCGTTTGCTCGGTACGGCCGCACACCTCGTAATATCTCAGCTTGACTTAACCGCCGCCGTAACCGCAGAAACTATCGAAACAACAAAGCACAAACTTATAGCCGAAAATTGCTTTACAGCTTCAGTAGCCGAGCATATCGATACGGAATCGATTCTGGCCTTTTTCCAAAGTGAGCCGGGCAGGTTGGTCTTCGATGCTGAGAATACTGTTTTGCGTGAATGGCCATTCACCTCTGCCCTGCCGGCCTCCGAATTTACTACTGATGCGTTGAGTGGCAGCCTCGAAGCCGAAGGCTTTGGGGATGCTCGAAGCCGAGATACGAGATACGAGATACGAGATACGATTATAATTCAGGGTATAATTGATATGCTGATTCGAACGCCGCAAGGTTTGGTTATCATAGATTTCAAAACAGACCGCATTACCCCCGCCCAGGTTACCGAACGCGCCGAACTGTATCGTCAACAGCTAAAGTATTACAGCCGCGCCGCCTCAGCCATCCTTAAATCCGAATGTATAACTAAATGGCTCTGTTTCCTGATGCCGCGTGTTTCCAAAGAAGTATAGAAAATGATATTCTGTTTATAGATAATTCTCCGGCTCAATTCCATTTTGCTTCAACTGGGCCTTTTTTTCGGCAATCTGCAACTGTTTCAATTGCCTTTCTAATTTTGCATTCGGCATTTTTATCATAAAGCCTAACAGGGCAAACATATTCGTGATAAATGATACAATGAAACCGCCGGACATAATGTTCTTCCACAGGCTTACTTTCACTTCACGCCTGTCAACCTGCTCAAAATTCTTATTCATTCTTTCCACTATGGAGGCATAAGATTCCTTAAGTTTGTCCATTGATTGAGTATATCGATATATGATATCAAGTTTTTCACTCAGCTTCTCGTATTCTATTCGTTCACTTTCAGACCGTAAACTGCCGGCCATTTCATTCAAATTTATCTTCAGAGCTTCTATTTCCCGTGGCTTGACCTGTTCCTTTGCCAATAGACGATTTACATGATTTCTGATACTGATAAGAGACGGATTAAGCCGGCTTGACTGTTCATTAACCTTCTCTAATGTCTCTTCCAATACTTTATTTTGTATTTCGAGGGTCCCCTGAGGTTCTATCTGGAACTGCTCCGAGTCTTTAAGAATTTGCTGTTGCTCCTCTCGCCATGGCCTGTCCATCCCCCGGCAGGTTTGTATCCCGAAGGCAAAAAGAGCGCAAACAAAAAAAGCAGTCACTATCAAATTCGATTTGATATTCATTATAGCTTCCTTTCTATTTTCTAATGTTTTCTACTATACGAAACCGCCCCATTAATACCCCGCCGTTAATCTCACACCCTGATTATACCATTTCCTCCCAATCAACAAAACCCTCTGTTAACTTGTTTTTCTGCTTTGGATCAATCCCAATATTGAAGCGCAGCACAAATCCCGACTACTCGGGAAGCAATCATCATTCATCATTTAAAAGGGTGGCACCTTCAAACTTGTTTGGAGGTGGGAAGGTTCCATAACTCTACATTCCTTGTTTGATATTCGATATTTCTTTTACTCTTTGCCGGGGGGTAGGATGGGCTTTAGCCCATGCTGTTGCTATATAATCTGTCGTTCCCCCGTAGGGGCAATCCCATGTGGTTGCCCTGATACGCTTGTCATTTCGACCGGAGTGAGCGAAGCGAACGTAGTGGAGAAATCTATTCAAGTAGTCGCCCGAAGGGCCTCCTTATTGTACTCAATACAGCCAGAAGTAATGAGTTGACACAATCGTCATCTCTGAAAGCGTGTTGGCTGTCAAGTTTGAATAATTGATAAATTCATTTTTTTCATATCTTTCTTATCACATTTGTTTATTGTCTGTTTTCGCCCGATATATCGCGTTCGTTTCGACGCAGTCATCTCTTCGCCGTCATAGCGGCATGATTCTTTTCCAGGGACGTGTCGCATTCATCC